>NZ_ATLN01000113.1:0-62931 GCF_000416195.1 Pseudomonas sp. CFII68 | reverse complement strand
GACCCGCATCGACTTTTCCCACAGCGAACCGCCGGAACACTTCTGCCACGACCCGGCCGGCAACCTGATGATGCAGGATCGCCCTGGCCCGACCGCCCTCAAGGGCAACCGCCTGCTGAAGGAGGGCGACCGCCACTACGACTACGACGCCTTCGGCAACCTGATCCGCGAACGCCGCGGCCAGGCCCTGGTCAGCGCCTACCGCTACGACAGCCAGCACCGCCTGATCGGCGTCACCACGGCGGATGGGCGTGAAACGTCCTACCGCTACGACGCCTTCGGCCGACGCATCAGCAAGACCGTGGACGGCCTGACCACGGAGTTTTTCTGGCAAGGCGACCAGGTTGTCGCCGAAAACAGCCCGCGCCACCACCGCAGCTACGTCTACGAACCCGGCACCTTCCGCCCGTTGGCGATGCTTGATGGCGAAGGCCCGGAAAAAGCCACGCCGTTCTACTACCACCTCGATCACCTGGGCACGCCCCAGGAACTGACCAGCTACAGCGGCCAGATCGTCTGGTCGGCGCGCTACAACGGCTACGGCCAACTCACCGAACTCCAGCACGGCGGCGGCGAACAACTTGAGCAACCGCTGCGCTTCCAGGGCCAATACTTCGACCCCGAAAGCGGCCTGCACTACAACCGCCACCGCTACTACAATCCCGAGACCGGCCGCTATTTGACGCCTGACCCGAGCAAGTTGGTGGGCGGGCTCAATGGGTATCGGTACACCCTGAACCCGACGGGGTGGGTGGATCCGTTGGGGTTGGTGGATTGTCCGGGGAAGGGTGGGTGTAGGCCGGCGGTTGGGGCGCAGGATCCGGCGGGTAAGGTTGGGGTGGATGAGGGGGAGGCTTCCCCACCAAAACCTACATTTCTTTATCGTGGAGACTTGAGGGGGCCAGAAATCATTTTTAAAGAAGGTTTTAGGAGCTTGGGGAAAAGCACCGACCTACTACTTCATGTTTGGGATAACAGAAATCCACCGAGTAATTTTGTCAGTACAAGCACGGATGTTGATGTCGGTATCGATTTTGGAACAAAGTATAGGGCGCGCAAAGGGTATCTGTATGTCCTAAAGCGAATTCCTGGGCGTGATGTAAATAAGGAGCTCCCGCGCAGTGATGTTCCTTATAGCTATGAGTATGAGATTGCAATCCCTGATCGGGTAAAGACGGAAGATATTATCGGGGTCACGCCACTTAAGAAGGATGGTTCCTATGTTGGGTACTCTTTACCCAACCCTCAAAGGAAATAAAAAATGACGAAGAAAGTTATTTCAATTATTAAAGATGGTCAAAAAGAGGATGTGCTGCTTGATGTTAATTCAGCAAGATCTACCGTTCTGCTTACCTTCAAAAGTGGCTGGTCAAAAAAATACTCCGGGGCTGACGTGTATGAGTGTCTTGGAAAGATTATAAAAGAACACTCCGATTTAAAATTTTTATGCAAGGGCGCTAAGCGGAGTGTAAGACCTTCCAGTATGTCCTCGCAAATGTCGTCAGGGGTAGCTGCATATGAACATGTTTTGGGTAAGCGTGCCTCAAGATCGGATCTTGTTAATATATTTGATTACGAAGATCAAGATATAGTCAGTGATCCTCAGCTGCAAAAAGATCATTTTTTTCTTTGGCTTGAATCTATAAGAGATGTGGAGGAATAGGATCTAGATTGTGAGGGACAAGATACTGTTATTGATCGTTCCCACGCTCCCGCGTGGAAATGCATCCCGTGACGCTCTGCGTCACATCCAGAAGCGGAACGCGGAGCGTCCCTGGCGTCATTCCCACGCAGGAGCGTGGGAACGATCGATAACCTGTGGCGAGGGAGCTTGCTCCCGCTGGGTTGCGGTAGGAGCTGCCGAAGGCTGCGATCTTTTGATCTGGATCTTTCGCTTGATACTCAACTGGCTTTGGAAAGATCGCAGCCTCGCTTCGCTCGGCAGCTCCTACGGCGCAGCCGAGCGGGAGCAAGCTCCCTCGCCACGATGATTCACACAGCCTTTAAGTCAACGGTCGCCTGTAGGATTGGCGCTCACGCATTCCCGACGTCACCACAATTCCAGTGTGGGAGCGGGCTTGCTCGCGAAAGCGATTGCACATTCAACCCCTCAGTGACTGACCCACCGCTTTCGCGAGCAAGCCCGCTCCCACAGGTTTTTGTGTCCGCAGGTCATCCCAGACCTTCATACAGCCATTAAAAAAACCACCCCTTTGGCACCGATAACATCGTTTCTCGGGCGCCCGGCTTTTCCCTATATTGGCCCTCAGATTCGGTGGATGGCTCAACGTCCACCCCCTCAGTGTGAGTAGCCTCAATGAACAATAAACCTGACAGCACAGGGCTTGATAACGCGGGAGCAGGGACCCGGGCGGTTTGGGGTGGGGAGCAAGTCAGGCACCCCTACAACGCCACGCAAACCCCCATCGTGGCCAGTGCCGCGTATGGTTACGACGACATCGACGTCTGGTACGACGTCGCCCTGGGCAAGGCCCCCGGTTTTATCTACAGCCGCATGAGCAACCCGACCGTCGAGACCCTCGAAGCCAAGATTCGCGAGTTGGAAATGGCCGAGTCCGCCGTGGCCTTCAGCAGCGGCATGGCGGCGATCAGCAGCGTGCTCTACACCTTCCTGGCCCATGGCGATCGCGTGGTGTCGACCAAGGACAGTTACGGCGGCACCAACAAGATTTTCGAAGAGTTCCTGCCGCGCACCGGCGTGGCGGTGACCTTGTGCGAGACCTTCGATCACGACGACCTCGAGCGTGAAATCGCCAAGGGTTGCCAGGTGCTGTACCTGGAAACCCCCACCAACCCGACCCTGAAAATCCTCGACATCCCGCGCCTGGTGGCGGCGGCCAAGCGTGTCGGCGCCGTGGTCGTGGCCGATAACACCTTCGCCACACCGCTGAACCAGAGCCCGCTGGCCTTGGGGGTGGACGTGGTGATTCATAGCGCGACCAAGTTTCTCAGCGGCCATGGCGACGTGCTCGGCGGCCTGGTGTGTGGCAGCGAAGCCTTGATGGCCCAGGTGCGGCATTACCGGGAAATCAACGGCGCGAGCCTCGACCCGTTCTCGGCCTACCTGATCATCCGAGGCATGAAGACCCTGGCACTGCGCATGCGTCAGCAACAACACAGCGCTCGGGCCCTGGCCGAATTCCTCTGCACCGAACCGCTGGTGGAGGCGGTCAATTACCCGGGCTTGCCCAGCCACCCGAACCACGCCGTGGCCTGCGCGCAGATGTCCGGCTTCGGCGCCATCGTCAGTTTTGTCCTGGTCGGCGGCATGGACACGGTCAAGCTGCTGCTGCCGCGCCTGCGCTTCGCCCATTGCGCCGGCAACCTGGGCGCGGTGGAAACCATCTACGGCCCGGCCCGCACCACCAGCCATGTCGAGAACACCTTGGAAGAACGCCTGGCCCTGGGCATCTCCGAAGGCTTGGTGCGGGTTTCGGTGGGCATCGAAGACACGGACGATCTACTGGACGATTTGAAACAGGCCTTCGCCTTCGTCAAAAAGACCCTCAATCCGCAACTCAATGAAGTCCACATCGAGACCGCAAACTGAAGTTTGAAAGTTGGTACCCCATAACAAGGCTGTGAATGGGGCGTTCATGAATAGGAATAATAATAAAAGCTCAGCGGCGCTTGTCTGACTCGCGTAGACGTAGATGCGCGCCCTGACATTTCATGAGAACAACCATGTCCATAACAGAACAACAAACGAGTACGCGGGCTGGCTTCAAGCAGGAAATGCAGACGCGCCATATCGTCATGCTGGCCTTGGGCGGCGTGATCGGCACCGGGCTGTTCCTGACCTCCGGCTACACCGTCAACCAGGCCGGCCCCTTGGGCGCGGTAATCGCCTACATCATCGGCGCGCTCATGGTCTACATGGTGATGATGTGCCTCGGTGAGCTGGCGGTGCAGATGCCGGAAACCGGTTCGTTCAGCACCTACGCCACGCGCTTCCTCGGCCCCGGCACCGGCTACACCGTGGCCTGGCTGTATTGGCTGACGTGGACGGTGGCCATCGGTTCCGAATTCACCGCCGCCGGCATCCTCATGACCCGATGGTTTCCCGACACGCCGGTGTGGATCTGGAGCGCGCTGTTTGCCGGCGTGGTGTTCCTCACCAACGTGATTTCGGTGCGGTTGTTCGCCGAGACCGAGTTCTGGTTGTCGTTGATCAAAGTGCTGACCGTGGTGGTGTTCCTGCTGATTGGCGGTGGCGCGATTCTCGGCCTGCTGAACATTGACCAGGCCCACAGCATCGGCTTGAGCAACTTCACCCGCGAGGGACTGTTTCCTACCGGCTTCATGCCCATCGTGATGACGCTGCTGGCGGTGTCCTTCGCGTTTTCCGGTACTGAACTGATCGGCATCGCCGCCGGTGAAACCAAAGACCCGCAACGCAATGTGCCACGCGCCATCCGCACCACGGTGCTGCGCCTGGCGGTGTTTTTCGTCGGGACCATTTTTGTCCTGGCGACCTTGTTGCCCCGCGAGCAAGCCGGTTTGGTCGAGAGTCCGTTCGTCACGGTGTTCACCTACATCGGCATTCCGTACTCCGCCGACATCATGAACTTCGTGATCATCACCGCCCTGTTGTCGGCGGCCAACTCCGGGTTGTACGCCGCCTCGCGGATGCTCTGGACCCTCAGCGACCAAGGCCACCTGCCCAAGCAGTTCTCGGCCCTGACCCGCATGGGCACGCCGCTCAACGCAATCATCGTCAGCATGGCCGGCGGCGCCGCCTCGTTGCTCAGCAGCGTGTTTGCCGCCGATACCATCTACCTGGCGCTGGTGTCGATTTCCGGTCTGGCCGTGGTGGTGGTGTGGATGAGCATCGCTGCGAGCCAGATCGCTTTCCGCCGTCACTACGTGGCTAACGGCGGCGACATTCGCCACCTCAAGTTCCGCGTGCGCGGTTATCCGTGGGTGCCGTTGGGGGCGCTGGTGTGCTGCAGCTTGGCGTGCATCGGGATCGCCTTCGACCCTGAACAACGGGTGGCGCTGTACTTCGGCTTGCCGTTCATCGCCTGGTGTTACTTCGTGTATTACATTACCCGCAAAAGCCGCGAGCGACGCTTGTCGGTTGCCCTCGTGGCACAACCGTCCGACGCGTTCTAAACCGCGTCGACGGGGCGGGCAAACGTGCCTGGTGCGTGGGGGCTAGCGAGGTAAGACCATGAAGCAAAAAACGTTGCCCCCGTTGAACTGGCTGCGGGCATTCGAAGTGTCGGCCCGCTGCCTGAACTTCACCCACGCCGCCGACGAATTATTCTTGACCCAGGGTGCGGTCAGTCAGCAGATCCGCCAATTGGAAAGTCACTTGGGGGTGGCGCTGTTCAAGCGCTTGCCCCGTGGCCTGGGCCTGACCGAGGAGGGCCAGGCGTACCTGCCGGTGGTGCAGGACGCGATCACGCGACTGGCGGTGGGCACCAACGAAATCTTTGGCCAGCACAAACGCCGGCCAATCAAGGTGCGCGGCAGCCTGGCGTTTTTCGTGCACTGGCTGGCGCCGAAACTGGTGGATTTTCGCCAGGCGCACCCGCACGTCGACATCCGCTACATCAGCAACATCTGGGTCAAGGAGCTGGATGGCGAAGACGACATGGAAATTCGCTGGGGCCACGGTCAATGGCCCGGCCTGGTGTCCCAGCGGCTGACCTGGGACACCTTGTTCCCGGTGTGCTCGCCCGCCTTGATGGCGACGCTGAAAGTGCCGGCGGACGTGGCCAAGCATCCGTTGCTGCATGTGCTGGGCTACGAAGAGGGCTGGGGCTACTGGCTGAAAATGGTCGGTGCCGACTCGGTGGATTCCTCGACCGGCATGCAATTCGACACGCTGGTCTGCACCTTGCGCATGGCTGAACTGGGGCAGGGCATCGCCCTGGCGCGCTCGTCGATGGTGAGTGACATGCTCGGCGACGGACGCCTGGTCGAGCCCTTCGCCCAGCGCATCGAAGCCAGCGAATCGTTTTACCTGGTGCGCAGTTCCGGGGCCGAGCAGCACCCGGACGCGGCGCGGTTTTCCACCTGGCTGGTGGAGCAGGCGCATCGCTTTAAATGAACTGTTTTACGGAGTTGACCATGCGCTATGTGAGTACCCGAAATTCCGCCGTGCAGGTCGATTTCGAAAAAGTCGTGCTGTCGGCCATCGCCGAGGATGGCGGCCTGTTTGTCCCCGTCACATTGCCGCACTTCGAACCCCAGGACATCGCCAATTGGTCGACCTTGTCCTACGACGAACTGGCCTATCGAGTGATGCGTCCGTTCGTGGGCGAGGCGATCCCCGAGGCTGACTTCAAGCGGGTGCTCAAGGAGGCCGGCAGCCAGTTCAGCCATCGCTCGCTGGCGCCGTTGCATCAGGTGGATCGCAATGAATGGGTCCTGGAATTGTTCCATGGGCCGACCCGCTCCTCGAAGGATTTTGCCGCGCAATTGCAGGCGCGGCTGGTGCAGTACTTCCTGCGTAAACGCGGGCGTCGCGCCGTGGTGATCGGCGTCACCAACGGCGACACCGGCCTGGCCGCCATCGAGGCCTTCAAGCACTGCGACGAGACCGACGTGGTGGTGATTTATCCCGAGGCCGGCGTACCGCAAGACCAGCTTCAAGACCTGCAAGCGACGGCGCATCCGCGGGTTCATCAAGTGGCCGTCGATGGCAGTTTCGATGAATGCCAGACCCTCGTCACACAACTGTTCCGCCAGCATGATGCGATCAGTTTCAACTCCAGCAACTGGGTCAGCGTCATGGCGCAGTTGGTGTTTTATTTCCACGCCGTGCTGCAACTGGGCGGCGGTCAGCGGCCCATTGGTTTCAGCGTGCCGGCGGCGAGTTTTGCCGAAGTCTATGCCGGCTACATCGCGCAGAAGATGGGCTTGCCGATCACGCAGATGATCGTCGCCACCAACCAGAATGACGCGCTGCATCAGTTCTTTTTGAAGAACCACTACTCGCGATTGCGCGCCAGCAAGACCCTGTCGCCGGCCATGGATTTGTCGATTTTTTCCAACCTGGAACGGTTTCTCTGGGAGCTCTATGGGCATGACGACCAGGCCGTGAGCGCACTGATGGACACCTTCGAAACCCACGGCGAAATGACCATCGCCAACGAGTTCTGGTTGCAGGCGCGGATGATCATCGACTCGTACGCGGTCAGCGATGAGCAGACGCTGGAGGAAATCACGTCGCTGTATCGCGACACTGGTTATGTCATCGACCCACACACCGCCACCGGCGTGCTCGCGGCGCGTTTGTACCGGCGCAGCCTGGTGGCGCCGATGGTGACCTTGGGCGAGATATCGCCTATTAAATCTGCGGTGTTGCTTGGTGAGTTGGGGATCCCTATTGCGGCGCCACAGCGTACGATGTCCGAGCATGGCCCGGCGCACATTTATCGCATCCAGCCGGACGACCTCGCGGCCCTCCATCAACTGCTCGGCACCCTGTAACCGGAGGCCCCATGAAGCGAATTCTCGACCCCCTCGACGAACGCATCATCGCTGAACTGCGCCTCAACGCCCGCGCCGCCCACGCCGAACTGGCGGCCAAGGTCAACCTCTCGCGCAACGCCGTGCGCCAACGCATCGAACGCCTCGAACGCGACGGCGCGATCCAGGGGTATACGGTGCGCACCGGGGAGGGCGCGCACGCGTCGTCGAACATCAACGCCGTGATCTTCGTCTACCGCTACGACCGCATGCGCGGCGCCGAGGTGTTGCAGGCGTTGCAGGCCATGCCTGAAGTGCTGCAGTGCGATGTGATGAGCGGCGAGTTTGACTTGATGCTGCGGGTCGGCGCGGCGAACCCGGAGCGGGTGCACAAGGTGTGGAAAGAGATCTCGGCGTTGCCAGGGGTGGAGAACACCGTGACGTCGTTTGTGTTGTCGTCGGTGGTCTGAGCCCGGTAGTGCAGATCGTTCCCACGCTCCGCGTGGGAATGCCGCCAGGGACGCTCCGCGTTCCGCTGCTGAGAGGGTGACGCAGAGCGTCACGGGATGCATGCCCACGCGGAGCGTGGGAACGATCAGGTTGCGGGGGCTGTGAACGATCGTTCCTCATGCTCCCGCGTGGGAATGCCGCCAGGGACGCTCCGCGTTCCGCTTCTGCGAGGCGACGCAGAGCGTCACAGGATGCATGCCCATGCAGAGCGTGGGAACGATCAAATCCACACCCACCGCTTTGCCCACCCCCTGGTCAAAACGCCCAGAAAATAGAGCAAATTGGCCTATTTAACTGCCAACCCCACCCCCCTAACCTAGATCCCAACAACCTCATCACCCGGATCAAGGACATAACAAAAATGACTGAATACAAACTGGCGCTGGTCGGCTTCGGTGGTGTGAACCGGGCATTGGCTCAGCTGATTGCCGAGCGCAACCAGCAGTGGAAAACCGAACTCGGCTTCACCCTGAAAATCGTCGGCGTGACCGACCTGTTCCTCGGTTCGGTGATGGACCGTCACGGCCTCGACGCCGCCTCATTGGCCAAACTGCCCACCACCAAAGGCGTCATGGCCCAACTCCCCGGCGGTACCGTCGATGCCCTCAACGAAGCAGTGATCAAAGACTGCGGCGCCGACATCATCGCCGAAGCCACCTTCACCAACCCGGTGGACGGCGAGCCTGCCACCTCGTTCTGCCGCTGGGCGCTGGAGCGTGGCAAGCACGTGGTCACCACCAACAAAGGCCCCATCGCCCTGCACGGCGCCGAACTCAAAGCCCTGGCCCAGCGCAACAACGTCGCCTTCGAATACGAAGGCTCGGTCATGAGCGGCACCCCGGTCATTCGCCTCGCCAAACAATCCCTGGCCGGCTGCTCGATCACAGGCTTCGAAGGCATCCTCAACGGCACCTCCAACTTCGTCCTCACCTGCATGGAAGGCGGCCTCGGGTTTGCCGAAGCCGTCAGCCAGGCCCAAGCCTTGGGCTACGCCGAAGCCGACCCAACGGCAGACGTCGAAGGCCACGACGTGCGTCTGAAAGTGGTGATCCTCGCCAACGAACTGCTGGACGCCAAACTCACCGTCAACGACGTCACCTGCCGCGGCATCTCCGCCCTCAGCCTCGCCGACATCGAAAAAGCCCGCCACGACGGCGCCCGCTGGAAACTCATCGGCGCCGCCACGCGCCAGGCCGACGGCTCCATCAGCGCCAGCGTCGAACCACGCCTGCTGAGCAACGACCACCCCCTGGCGAGCATCAGCGGCGCCACCAACGCCGTGTCGTTCACCAGCGAACTGCTCGGCGCCGTCACCGTCTCCGGTCCAGGCGCCGGACGCACCGAAACCGCCTTCGCACTGCTGTCGGACATCATCCACATCCACCAATCGACAACCCTCAAACAGGAGCACACCCTGTGAACGTATCGCGCCTGGCCCTGGCGGTCGTCGAACCGCACATCGAAGTCCTCAACCCGTTTGACGGCAGCATCGTCGGCACCGTCGCCGACGTGTGCGCCTCAGAAGTCCCACACCTGCTCGAAACCGGACGCAGCGGCGCAAAAGCCTGCGCCGCTCTCCCGCGTCATCGCCGCGCAAGCATCCTCGAGCAAGCGGCACTGAACATCGAACGCGACGCCAAAGCCTTCGCCCGGCTGATCGTCGACGAAGCCGGCAAGACCCTCAAACAGGCCGAAAAAGAAGTCAAACGCTGCGTCAACACCCTCAAGCTCTCCGCCGAAGAAGCCAAGCGCAACGCCGGCGAAATCGTACCGTTCGATGCCTACGAAGGCGCCGAATCGCGCCAGGGCTGGTTCACCCGCGAACCCCTGGGCCTGATCGTCGCCATCACCCCCTACAACGACCCGCTGAACCTGGTCGCCCACAAACTCGGCCCGGCCATCGCCGGCGGCAACGCGGTGATCCTCAAACCGTCCGAGCTGGCGCCGTTGTCGGCGCTCAAACTGGTGTCGTACCTGGTCGCCGCCGGCCTGCGTGAAACCGTGGTCACCGTCGCCACCGGCGGCGCCGAACTGGGCAAAGCCCTGGTCGCCGCCCGCGACGTGCGGATGATCTCCTTCACCGGCGGCTTCGTCACCGGCGAACAAATCGCCCGCACCGCCGGCCTGAAAAAACTCGCCATGGACCTCGGCGGCAACGCCCCCGTCATCGTCATGGGCGACTGCAACCTCGACGCCGCCGTCGACAGCTGCGTCTCCGGCGCCTTCTGGGCCGCCGGGCAAAACTGCATCGGCACCCAACGCCTGCTCATCCACGCGCCGATCTACGAAGCCTTCCGCGAACGCTTCGTCAACCAGGCCCAAGCCCTCGTCGTCGGCAACCCACTGCTCGCCAACACCGACATCGGCCCGATGATCACCCAACAAGCCGCGCAAAACGCCGAACAGGTCGTCAACGAAGCCCTGCAACAAGGCGCCACCTTACTCTGCGGCCACCGCCGCCAAGGCACCTGCTACGCCGCCACCGTCCTGGAAAACGTCGATCATTCCAGCCGACTCTGGCGCAATGAAGCCTTCGCCCCGGTGGTGGTGTTGCAGCCGTTCGACACGTTCGATGAAGCCATCGCCTTGGCTAACGAACCTGAATACGCGCTTCACGCCGGGATTTTCACCAACGACCTCAACACCGCGATGAGCGCTGCCCGGCGAATTGAAGCGGGGGGCGTGATGATCAATGATTCGTCGGATTTCCGGTTTGATGCGATGCCGTTCGGCGGTTCCAAGTACGGCAGTTTGGGCAGGGAAGGGGTGCGCTTCGCGTACGAGGAAATGACCCAGCCGAAGGTGGTTTGTCTGAATACGTTGGGCTGAGGGGCGAGTCAGTCCGAAGGAGTGGCTTTACCTTTCATGTCGCAGAAATCAAAAAACAGCGACACGTTGTGTCAGCCCTCTGTGGAAGCGGGCTTGCTCACGAAAAGGTCAGTAAACCCAACCCCGCAACCAAGTCAAACCCTTGTGGGAGCAAGGCTTGCCCGCGATGAACGATAACGCGGTTCAGTTGCTACACCGCGGTGCAGCCATCGCGGGCAAGCCTTGCTCGCGATAGCGGCACACCAGTCAACACCTCTACCGCTGACTCGCCACCTCACAAGCAGCTCACCAAGACCCGCTTCCCTCCATCTCGCCAACGGCGACAAATCAAAGCTTTTTGTTCGGCTCCCCACCCTGCATTGGCCTTTGCGCAAAACCCGCAGCCTCAGCTAACCAATCCCCCTATGCACTGCCTCCACCCATTGCCCAGTTACGCACGCTTTCCACCAAGCTGCGTCCATAGCACCAACCGTGCAGGCAACGTCGCCAATCTCCACATGAACTAACTTCTGCAAACGTTCACAGCTGAAACGTATCAGCCTCAACAAAAATCTAAATTATGCACAAATGCATTTTTATGCTTGACCCGCATGCATAACCCCCTATAAGGTGGCTTCACTGTATGCACATACAGTATTTCCAAAGCATCATTTATTTGAATCCATTCATGGACGAGGTATTACCTTATGAAAACCACCACTGAAAAATTCGGTGTAACCCCCCATCAACCCAGCCTCTGGACCCGCGCCGACGCGTTGAAAGTCCGGGCCGATGACCCCACCACCACTCAACCACTGGTCAGCGCGGATTTCCCGACACTGAACAACGACGTGTTCATCTGGGACACCATGCCCCTGCGCGACTTGGACGGTAACGTGACGTCCGTCGATGGCTGGTCGGTGATCTTCACCCTGACGGCCGATCGTCATCCAAACGACCCGCAGTACCTCGACGAGGACGGCAACTACGACATCCTCCGCGACTGGAACGATCGCCACGGTCGGGCAAAGATGTACTACTGGTTCTCTCGTACCGGCAAGAACTGGGAGTTCGGTGGCCGCGTAATGGCCGAAGGCGTTTCGCCGACCGCTCGCGAATGGGCCGGTACGCCGATTCTGTTGAACGACCGAGGTGAAGTGGACCTGTATTACACCGCCGTCACCCCAGGCGCGACCATCGTCAAGGTGCGCGGTCGGGTAGTGACCACCGAGCACGGTGTCAGCATGGTCGGCTTCGAGAAGGTCAAGCCGCTGTTCGAGGCTGACGGCAAGATGTATCAGACCGAAGCCCAAAACGCCTTCTGGGGTTTCCGCGACCCATGGCCTTTCCGCGACCCGAAAGACGGCAAGCTGTACATGCTGTTCGAGGGTAACGTGGCCGGTGAGCGCGGCTCGCACAAAGTAGGCGAGGCGGAAATCGGCGATGTGCCGCCGGGTTATGAAGATGTCGGTAACTCGCGCTTCCAGACCGCCTGCGTCGGCATCGCCGTGGCCCGCGACGCGGACGGTGACGACTGGGAAATGTTGCCGCCACTGCTGACCGCCGTGGGGGTAAACGACCAGACCGAGCGTCCGCACTTCGTGTTCCAGGATGGCAAGTACTACCTGTTCACGATCAGCCATACCTTCACCTACGCCGACGGTGTGACCGGGCCGGACGGGGTGTACGGTTTTGTCGCGGACTCGCTGTTCGGCCCTTACGTGCCGCTGAACGGTTCCGGCCTGGTGCTGGGCAACCCGTCCTCGCAGCCATTCCAGACCTACTCGCACTATGTAATGCCAAACGGCCTGGTGACCTCCTTCATCGACAGCGTACCGACCGACGAAACCGGCACGCAGATTCGTGTCGGTGGCACCGAGGCACCCACGGTGGGCATGAAAATAAAAGGGCTGCAGACGTTCGTGGTGGCCGAGTACGACTACGGTTACATCCCGCCAATGCTCGACGTCACCCTCAAGTAACAGCAACACCGGGGTTTCAGGCAGCGGGTTTGCGGTCGATGACAAAACCGTCGTGGATATGATCGAGATATCCCGCCTGATTCATTGCGACATTGCTCGCAAGCCCCATTGAACAACGCGTCGTAACCCTCTTCGCGACTGGCTGCAAGGATGCAGCCGGTCGCGAATGCATTCCCCAGCGACATACGTACACAAGCTCCTCTGTGGGAGCGAGCTCGCTCGCGATAGCGGTGCATCAGCCACATTCCGGCCCGCTGTTTATCGTGACTCCACGAGACCAGCCACGACCGACATAACCTTGCGCCATTGCCTACAACTACGCCAGAATCCGCCGGCTTGTGCGCCCTTGGCCGCGTCGGTAGTTTTGATCCTGTCACTGCCCATCAGTGATCGGGTTTAGCAGCCCGTCGAGTTGAGTCGCATCAAGCTTCATCAGTCAGGTATTCCCATCCCTGCATTTGATGGTGGCTGTGCGTGGGGCGCCCTCGGGCGCGCCGATTTCTTAACTCGTCGGTCTGCTAACCCGCGTACAGCTGCCACCCACTCGTTTAGCAGCGAGAGGGTTGTGGCCTCACCAAAGAGAGTTAAGGCTATGGTCAAAATTACACCGAACCCTCCGTCTGCAGATGAGCATGTATCTCGCGCTCAGTCTGCTCGTAACAATAAGCTTGATGATGCTGCCAACCGGGCGTTGGATTACTACCTGAAGCCTACGCCGAAGGACGAAACGTCTGACAAACCCCATACGATCTTCCGTATAGCACCGGATGTTGATTCGGAATGCCTGCTTGCCAGTCTCAGCGAAAACCTGGCTTCGGCCAATGCCATGATCAGTGATTTGGCGTTTGATCTTGAGGGATCGCGACGGCGCGTTGCGATGGGGATTTTGCAGGTGATTGAGGTGAGTGAGTTGCTGGCGAATCGGGCTTTGGATATTGTTGAGGTGAGGTAACAAGGGGCCGCGCTTACCCCGGGTATGAAGAAAGGTCTTGCATGGCAAGACCTTTCTTATGATCACGAAATCAGATGCCCAGTGTCCGCCTCGGCCGCTATCCGGACTTATTTCTCGCCCGAGGAAACGTATTCAAGGCTACGTGCGCCGATCGGCGATCCGCCTGAACGGTGCGAAGCTCGACCGGCGGATACACAGGCATTTCCAGAGTCAGAAAAGATAGAGCGAGCGGGACAGAGCTCTTATCTGTCCGTTTCCCTTCGCCAGCGTGCGATCGACATGACAGTAAGCTCGTTTTCCAAACAAATGAATTCTGCTTCATTTATGACGGACTATGAGTCTGTGCTCAACGCGGTCCTCTTCCCCATCAATGGATTCCTAATTGCTTCCTCATCGTGACTCAACGGTACAGGCAACCTGATTGAGATTCACGCTAAGCATTTGCTTACCGATGGCCCCTTTGTCGGCGTCATAGATTGCTACTCCGCTGGACAAGAACGTAACCGTCAGCTTATCCGCCGCAGACAAACCAAAAGGGCTACTGCCTGCAACAATCGATTGGCACGTCAACTTGCATCCGCTAGCAGGACAATCGAACTGATGTGCGAACGGTTTCTCCTCAGCCACCGCGCTACCAGCAGAAAGAGCCACTATGCTAAGCACTGCATAACCAATATATTTCATGTCTACTTCTCCTTGTTGAAGGCTACCGCCTTGCATTCCTGTTTCCGACTGAGATTGCTTCCCAAACAGCTTGTAACGATTCGCTGAGGAGCTGCAGAAGCGATACTTGAGTATCCGTTGGCTGTATCGGTGGGCTGGTATTTTTCTTGAGGCGAGCAATGCGTTATCGAATGCATGAGAGCAGAATCGTTGAGGGATTTATGGTGGGGGCGACGTCGTATCGGCGGTTTTCACGGCGCTCAGGAGGAGGCTAAGAAAAATGTCAGTGGTGCTGGCACTAAATAAAAGGGCTTTCGGCCAGACATTAAAAAGCTGGCTTGTGGCCAGCTTTTTTGAATTTTTGCCTTATTTTGCTAGGCATTTTGAAACTAAATATTTTTAGTCCGCCCATTTGTCCTCCCAGGCTGACTTTGCGTGGTTGGTTTTGAAGGGCAGAGTCAGAACCAGCTCGCGCTGAGCTTAACGTTCGCATAGCTAAGTTCAATGTACCGCCCGGGCAGCATTTAGGTTGCGAATAGCAAAAATGCTTCGAGCTTAACTCCGAACTTTTCCAAGGTCTTGAATTCGCCGCGCTCGTACGCCCCTCTCACCCATCCCCTTTTGGCTGCAATATAGACTGCCTCAGGGAGCATCATGGTTCTGATGCCCATTACAGTCTTGGCAATATGGTCGAGATTCTCCGAATGGCCATCGTCGGGGAAGTCGGCCGAATTTGCCATTCGATTATGTTGGCGTACCAACCTCTGCAAGTCATCGATCTTTGATCTGAGTTCATTGATCTGGTCTCGCCTAGCTTCCACCAGATCTTTACGCTGCAACGCATAAACGTCGATCGATGCTTTGCCCCGCGGACTTTCGACGCCGTTCACAATGGCTCGTACCAAGCCGGTCTCGTCGAATGCAAGGTGTTCCGTTGGCTGATCGACACAGGGATGCAGCAGTAGCCGCAGATCCGCCTCGGCGGCAATATTTCCACCATGTACCCGCACTCGCTTGGATTCGTCCGATAGGGGAAATTGGCTGCCTTTCCCAAGGAGGATATTTGCGCTTTGCCCTGGCACTTCATGGTTGCGTACACGATTGCAGTGTTGGCATGAAATCAAAAGGTTATCCCAATCACCTGCGAGCCAGTAGTAACCTGGTTTGAGTTCGGTCGTGCCCGAGCCAATAGAAGCCTTGGGTCGATAATGCTCAATATCGGCGGAGCTCACTGCTCCAAATTTGCTCTCGCAATAAGCGCATTTGCTTCGAAAGTCGCTGGCTAAGACTTTCGCGAGCGCTTTGTCTTTGTAGACTTTAAAGCTGAAGGATTTCTCGCCTAATTTTTCGTTGTTGTGATAATTGGCGACGTTCGTGAAAAAGCTAATCGCAGCCGCGCGCTCTCGCTCAAAACGGGTAACCTTTATCTTCCCGTCCGCTGCTTTTACAGTCGCCTTTGTATAGAGAGGCAGCTTTTCCGCATCCGATGAGCGCGAAACGTAAATCATATCTGCTCTTCTCCAGTCTCTGCGATGTCACCGATTAGGTTGTCCCAGATTGCTGATATCTCACTAACCGCCTTCTCTCGAATTTCTTCGTGCGCGAGGTCTGGCAAAGATTTTTGCCTTGCCAGTAGGCGGTCGATCGCCTCAAGGTAAAGACCTTCGCGCTGGCTCTCTCCGAACTGTTTGCGTCGTTCGAGTTGTTTGGTTAGCTCTGTGAGTTCGACCTCATTCTGTTCATCGCGCGTATCCATCGCAAGTAACGCGTAGTAGCGATCGAAGAGCCGTTCGACGTCGGGATCCGTTGTAGAGTTGAGTCCGAAGAACGGCGATGTGAGCAACTGATCGACCCGGAAGTCAGCCGGTGAAGGTAGATCCGTAATGATTTCGACTTCATGGTTTGCCCCACGATGCATCACTACAATTTCACCCTCTGACAGTCCTCGAAGGCACAGAGGTTGATGAGTAGTGGTGATGAACTGGACCCCAGGCAGGGCTTGTCTCAGGCTATTGACGATTTGCATCTGCCAGGTTGGGTGCAAATGAGCATCCAGTTCGTCAATCATCACGATACCCTCGGCTTCCAATGGATTGCTCCAAACCCTAGAGAGGATCTCAAGCATGTCGACGGTTGCTGCAACGATGGTCTGATAGCCAACACTGAGGCTGCTCAGGCTGACATTCTCCCCTGAAGCATGAAGGAAAATGTTTCCTCGGCTTCGATCAAGATAGGCGTCTGGGTCAATCGCAAGTAAATCCTTGAGGATGATTGCGACGCGGTTAAAGTCTTTTCGAGTCAGGCTGGCCAGCCATTTCTGTGCATCCATCAACGGGACGAAGGGATCAAAGAGGTTTTCCACCCGGGCAAAGTCGCCTCCTGATGGTGAGTCATTACTTATGCGCGGCGACAGGCGTGTAGCGCCATATCCTGCCATCACCGTCTGGGGCTCCCACGCAGTTCCTCTAACCTCGCCGTCAAGCATGATGCAGACGGTCTCTTTGGAGGGGCTAGTGAACTCGAGGCGGTCTTTGAATACTTTGAGTCGGTGTGGCGTGTCGAAGCCACTCATTTTTACGGCGATCTCACCGGAGCGGCAGCGGAATCGCACAAGCTCGGGAATACGGATGCGCTGCTCTTTGATAAGCTTTGAGATGTAGGCTGATCCACCTAATACGAGCGCGATCGCTTGGAGCACGGTGCTCTTGCCGGTGCCATTCTCACCGAGCAGCATCAACCAGCGACCTGCGCCGCTACCTTGCGTCGCTAAATCTATATAAAAGGATCCTAGCGCCCGGATGTTTCGGATGGATATGGTCTCGATGGAGCGACGTTGCGACTTATACCGTTTGATCCCTTCTTCATCGGCCAGAGAGTAATTTGCCATTCGCCCTCGATAGGCCTTGGTCGTGCGAGCTGCCCTCTTCACGCTTGCGGGGCCAGATATGGGGGCCTTACTTTCAAGTGATCGAAGGTTACGCTTAATGGCGTCGTCTTCTATCACCTTCGTCAATTTGTGGTTATTTATTTGTTGCTCAAGCCGGGCTTTATCACGCCGCAGAAATTGTTGGATCATACCGGCATAACTGGCTTCGCTCGCCGCCATCTCAAGGAGCTCATCGAGAAGCTGTTTGCTTAGGTCGACATCCTTGTCCATCGCCCAAATGACTCTTTCGAACAAGTTTCTATAGTTCTTCGCTGTCTTATGCCTTTCATTGGCAAGATTGGGTCGATTCAATCCCAGTATTGAGATCGTCGAATTTCCTCTTTCTGTTTCGCTGAAAACCAGCCCTTCATCCGAGAACGTAAGATGTGAGGTTGGGTCGTCGAAGGTGGGATTAAGCAGCAATGGTTGTTCCATCGACAAGTCCATGCTCGGTGTAAAGGCGCGTTTGCTTTCATCAATTAAGGGAAATCGATTGTACTTACCGATCGGCCCCTGCCCCTCACTTTTGTTTGCAGCAGAAAGCGACTTTCGATTGCATGACTGACAAGCAATCAGCAGATTTTCCCAAGAGTTGGCTAGCCACCAATAGCCCTGATGATCCCTGGCCTCGGAAACGCTAGCTTTCGGTCTGAACTGCTCGATGTCGGCAAAGGAACCCACGATCCGTGTCTCGCAGTAGGCGCACTTATCATGAAAGAGAGCGGATAGCGCTGCTTTTACAGTCGGGTGCTTATAAGCTGTGAACAGAAGTCTCCGCTGAGAGGACGCTCCCATGACTTCAGCTCCGGCTCGTGCAACCTCTAATGCTGCTTTGCTCGCCAAAGCAGCGTCCTCGAAGGGATTTTGGACAGATTTGCGGTCAACAAAGATCATCAGTAAGGGCCATCCAAATACATATCAGCGTCCGCAACTATAGATGAAATCGGCCAAGAATCAGAACTGTTTAGGCATGCCCTCGGCCTCGGACGAGCGGTTGCAATAACGTCGCAGAGCTTCGATGTCTTCGTCCTTGTCGGTGAGCAACCATCAGCGTTGCTTCGAAGACGTTTCCGCGCTCGCAGTAAGCACGGATTCGCTTCCTCTCAACGAAATATCTCAATATGCGCTTATCTGGGCGTTGAGAGATTGGAGTAGGGACAACATTGTAGCTGCTTAGAGGACCCGCATAAGAGACTAGAAATGGTGGTCACTGAATTTAATGCATACCATGTCTTGACTTCGCGGGACGCACTGGATGCCCTGTGCCGGGCACATGCGCCTCTTGCGTGGGGCTGTCACAATGTTCGGCGACGGATCGCGAGGCAAGAACAATCAGGGCGTTGCCTAGGTCCTATTCTAGGAGATGTTAATGCTCCAATGGTGGCGTATTGAAACTTTCTATATTTTCCGGTTCTATCTTCGCGTATGTTGATACAAATGGATGCTAGTTCTGGAGTGAAAATGTCTACTTTTGTAGTTGGTCAAGAGTACGAAAGATCCCGTCTCCTTGAGTTTATTGGTAGTAGGCAAGCGCAGTCAGGTGTTCTTTGGGGGGCTAACGAGCCAGGATGTCTCATTTGTACATCAGGGGGGCGAGGTGGTAAGAAAGCTGGTTACTCAGATGAGCGACTTTCTGACGGTACTTGGTGGTATTTTGGTCAGGGTCGTACGGGAGATCAAATTCTGAGCAATGCCGCGAACGCTAAGTTATCTTCTGGAAAGTATTCAGTTCTACTCTTCACTACAAGAGAACCAACTGCGAGGGAAGTGGTCGATCGAGGAAGTTATGGTAAATTGTTTTCCTATTGTGGACAGTTTAATGTCTCAGGGTGTGAGCAGTTCGTGCCGAATGATGGCGGTCGTCAAGGTGATAAGCTATGGCGTTTTCGTCTACTGCCTATTGGTGACGAGGGATATAATTACTACAGCGAGGAAAGTGATCTGGATCTAGACTTATCCGGGGGCTTGCGAGAGATGCAGTATAGATTAACTTCTTTAGGCTCCAGAAAAGCTGAGATTCGGGCAAGTGTGGCAGAGTATCGGTTTAGGAGTGCTGCGGTTCACCTCTACGCCTCTCTTAGATCAAACGGGATATGCGAGGCATGCGGGCTTGTCGCTCCATTCGCTCGTCCTGATGGGCGAGCATTTCTTGAAGTGCATCATCTCACTCGGCTTGCCGATGAAGGACCAGATTTACCTTCTAATGTTGCTGCACTTTGTCCTAATTGTCATCGCCGTGCCCACTATTCTGTTGATAAACAGGAGTTCGGTAAGAAGCTTAAAGACGCTATAGTTTTAAAGGAGAATATTGTTTTGGGTGTGGAGGGTTGATTAATAAGTTGTTTTTAATGAGTTTTCGCAAAAATATGTCGTTCGGGGGGGGGGCAAGGATGAACGGTGTTTCATTGTTCTGATGATAAGTGCTCTCCTAGTCCTGACGTATTAAATCCGCAAGTCGCTTGCCGGTGGCATTTGCTTTTTTGGTAGAACCTACCTCACACTCCCAAACGATGTATACGTTCCAACCTAATGCCTGTAGAGAAGACGTCACTCGATTGTCTCGGGCGACATTTTTTTCGAATTTCTCCAACCAAAATGTTGTATTACTTTTCGGTATTGTCGCAATGCTGCAGTTAAGATGCCTGTGCCAGAAGCATCCATGAACGAAAACTATTGCCTTGTAGCGGGGGAAAATTAGATCAGGTTTACCAGGTAAACCACCGCCATTCAGGCGGTAGCGTAGACCGAGACTATGCAATACTTTGCGCAATGCTATTTCTGGGCGTGTGTTATTTCCCTTGATTCGGGCCATCCTCTCTGACCGCTCTTTAGGGGAGAGGAAATCGGTCATGTCCGACCTCCAGATCGAGAGCGCCGGTTTAGTACTTTAATTTTCCTCGTATGCCAGCTTTTAGAAAAATTGATCACGAACTACCTCTTCTGAAATATCGAGAGCCTTATAAGGCTACGCATTTCTAAATTACACCTCAGGTTCGAGCGACTTCGTAGCGCAAAACAGAGGTGTAAAGATTTATAGATTCTCGCAGTCCTCAAATTTACAAGCTAGTCCAGAGTGTAGAATGGGGTTTCCTCTATGAACTCCCCATTCCAATCAAGTGTCTTGCAGAGGGAGTTGAATTTTTCCAGGCTTGATATTCGATTTACCATGCTGTCAGAGGCAGCCGGTAAGCCGATTTTATCCAGATCCCTCGCCGTCAACCCAGGAACTTGGTGGATAAACCAACTCCCGATTGGCTCTAGGTAATCTGTGCGCGTTGTTTTGAAGTGGCTAAAGTACTGGGAGGCAAGGATTACGCCAACTCCGAACGCTCGGCCTTGTACTAGGAGTTTAGTTAATACTTCAAACTCATAAGGCATAATGTTGTGGGCTTCATCTACCAATAGGTAGGAATCAATGAAGCGTGTTTGTGGGGTATTGCCCAGAAATGGCTTCTTTTTTACCCTCAACATGTAATCGAGATAGAGGTTAAGGAAAATAACCACTACCATTTTCTTCAGCTTCTCATCACTAAGATCTTTCAAGTCGATAGCCACTACGCCTTCGAAAAACTCGTCGAAGCTAACGATTTTAGCCGGATCATCTTCAAAGATTTCGTAATCTACCATATCACTGATGATTCCAGTCACGGAGTCAGGCTTATCGACGATCGCTTCGTAGTGTTTGAAAACGTCGTAGATAGTAGGATCACGTCCTTCGTCATCCCTCGAGTGTTGATAAGCTGTCTTGATAGCCTCCTTGAGATTTTTATCCTGAACCGGCGCGTTTACTGAGAATATTTTGCGCAGGATGTCCCGGAAGAAGCCGATTTTGTCGAGCATCGTCCGGTTGGAGTTGTCCCCATCCGTTGCGAATAAGTTCAGTGGTATCTTGTATGGAGATACAATCTTAACCTTAGCCTTGTTAATGAACTGGCAGCTATCTTCCGTATCGCTGAAGTCCCGCTTGTAGTCTAGGATCAAGACCTTAGGAGCCACTCCTCGGTTTTGCTCTGGTTGTTTTACCATCTGGTAAACCAAAGACTTTAGTAGCTGAGTTTTTCCAGTCCCTAGATCGCCAACTACTCCTATATTGATGTTGTTTAGCTCGGTGTTGCCTGGGTGAAAAATGACTTCCTTGCTTCCAATTAGATCCTTTGTGTTGCCAATTTTAAAATGAAGTCCAGCGCCAGCTTCGGGAGTGATAATTTCGGACTTATTGCTTGTAATAATTGTTTCTCCTAACTGCGAGAATGGTTCGTTTGGTCCGGTCAAACTCTCGCTAAGTGCGTAGGGCTCTTCTGCTAACTGGTGGGTTTCTTGTTTATCTCCGAGGAACTGGATTTTTTTTTCGATTATTGCTTCCGTAGTGAAACTGCTGACTGCCAGTAGCCCCCAATTACCTACTTGCTTCACCATATCTGCAACCACCTGTGGCTGATTCCCAGCCAGCAGGGCCCCAGCTAACTCTAAGCCGAGTACAGCAGTATTTTTTAAAGGACTTTTCCCTGTGCACACCATTCGACTCTTGGAAGTGTTCTCAATAGATATCAGGCGTCCTTCAGGGTCGAGTTCAATCTCGAGCTTATTTGACATCAAACTGGCGATAGTTTGCTGGTGGTACTGAACCCAGCGAGGAGTTGCCTGAGCGACTTCAGTTTCACCGTAAACGCGGAAGCCATAGTCCAGCCAGCTGGCTATCAGGTCACGGTAAGCAATTCCCCAAAGGGCAGAATTTTTCCCGCGCTCTTTCAGACTATTGAGAAATCCGGCAAACGATTTAGCCTGGGTTAACGCTTCGTCACGCTGTCTTTCTGTCATCTCGGTGGAGCGGGCCTTCACCTCGATTGGAGTGATTTTGAGGGCATTCGGTTCGAGTAATTCGTCTCCTGCATCTATGCCGAAGGCGATGCTTAAAACGAGTAAGTCTGGTCTTTCTCTAGTCTCCGCACCTAACGCTTTACGTAGCTCGTCGAAACGCGGCTGGAACACGTCTGCCGGGATCACGAGATTGACCATGCGGTTGCCAATTGCGGGAATCAGTCCCTTGCCTTCGCTACCGTGTTGGAAGTCTGACTGAAGCAAGCGTGCAGCTATCAGCATGCCCACTTCCCCCAGGCTGGCAGAACCCCCGCTGGTCAACCTTTTTAGAGTCGGTATCCCCCGCCGAGAAACTTCGTCAAGCAGTGAAGCCACTTGTTCGTCGCTGACGTTTCTTGTGCCGGGGAGCTGTTTCAGCACGTTCCTCACCGCCGTGACCATGGTTGGTGACTGCTTTGCCACCAAATAGAATCCACTCGATTGCCCCGCACCTGGCGCGTAACGGGGCAGTTCGAAGTCCCAGAGGTATGCGTCTTTGCCAGGGCTGTGGAAGCAGGTAGCGTCTACGGCAGAAGAAGAGATTGCGCTGTAGCGCGTATCCCTGAGTGAGTTGTTCAAAGTTTGTAAGTTGGGTGCGAAGCTTAGGCTGTCAAACTGGGCGTCGTTGACACACGCTGATTCGAGCAATTCCAGGGCTCGGGACAGGTTGTCCTGCAATACGTCACCAGTTGATTCAGTAACGAATTGGCCAGCTCTGGATAGAGATAAGTACTGTCTGTGGGCAGCGGCGTTTTTCTTGATGCTAACGCGGGATACGCATGTAGGATCAACAGGGGAGAGCACGCCGTCTTTGCGGAATTCTTGGTCCATGGTCTGCAGGTGGTCGACAATGGAAAGATCCCGCTCAGCGTGATCCCCTTTGCTCTTGGTATACCACCTAATCTTGGTGCCTGAGCGCTCCGTTAGGGAGGCAAGCACAGCTGGCCTAGGCTGCTCCTCCCGAGGTCTCTTATCTATGATCTGAAGTGTTAAACCTTGGGCAGGAGACCACTCGTCGGCTTCAGGCCCAAGATTCTCAAGGCACCACTCATCTATTCCATCATTGCAGGAGCTGTACCCAGATGAGTCGCTGTGCAGGGAAATCCGGAGAGTGGACTTGGCGGGGTAGAGGTGGCGGATTTCGTCTAAGGAGCGCTTCACCTGCTGCCTATTGAAACCATTTACCATTCCCTCGATATTCAACCCCAGATCGTTGCCAAATACTCCTTCATAACTGCCTTTACTCACTTCGGCTATAAGATCAGCCCGCCACAGAACTGACCAGTAATCCGACGAGCTCTTAACAGCGACGAACCCCGCTGGATTGAAGCGTCCGTCCATATCTCTGCACTTCAGAACCAGGCAATCGGGAAAGTTGTATGGCTCGATGATCCCTGCAACCGGGCAGGGCAAACCTGCATTGATCGAATCCTGCATGAGTTGCTGGGCATTGCATTGCCAAGCTAACCGAACCGGGTGAAAGGGCGACAGTAGTACAGCGAGTGGTTTGGACTCTAGAAACTGGCTTTGTTGCTGAGCCTTGTGAACCGTGATCAGATCTGCCCAAGCGGCCAGGGAGTTAGGCGACGATAGCCAGTCGGCATACTCGCTCACGTAGCGCTCGATAATGCTGCGGTTATCTTTATCCTGCATGAGCTGGCCTAGGCTGAGCGCCTCGATTGTGCATCCTTTAACGTCGCAAAGTTTCTTTAGAAGCTCCCGTGCTTGTTTTCGGGCTTGTAGGTAACCGGTAGGGGGCGCTAGCTCGTCCGTCCTTGGGCGCGGATCTAGGGACAAATGAAGGTTGGAAATGCGAGGCTGCGAGGTCCAATCTGGATGATGCCAGCTCTCCTTAAAGCCGGGACCAATAACCAATGGTTGGTATGACTCCTCACTCTCTAAAATCCATTGCTCTAGGAGAGTCAACATGGATTGCTCGACATCCGTCTTCGCCACGTTTTCAGAGCGGGTGCAGTTGTTGGTGACTAACCTGTCGAACTCGCTAGAGGCTCCTTTGGCCGTAAATTCGTTAGCACTAATATTAAGGACATAGGTGATCGGCCCATCTAGCTCCGGGAGGCTCATCTCGAAGCTGACCTGACAATCTTCGGTTATCTCAATAACGGCTAATGCGTGGCCCTCTTGTACTTCGGAGGTTGTCAGTGGCCAAACCGCTTCGCTAGCGTTTACTCCCTCGCCGAATTGACCGCAAATGCTGTCAGGCAGGCTCACGGCATTACGGAAAAAAAACTCGATAGTCTGGGTGCCTGTCCCGTTGCTCACCAATTCACACTCGTACTGATTGGTGGTCTTCGCTCCACGGCCTACCCTTTTCTTTTTAAAAGGAGTTAATTTCTGTGCTGACCGGCAGTTTAGTACCACTGAAGGAAGGTAGGACTCCAGTGATATTAGTTTGAATGTGGCAGGCTTTTCCTGCTTGTTGCAGGTGAATTCATAGCGAATATATTGTTCATGATCACAGGGCCACAAATTATCATCCCAGTGAGTCTCAAGATCACTAATGGTGATCGTCTGAATCAGCTCAAGAGTTTTCCTACCTGAGGCTCGGTACACGGAGAGTTCCTCGCCCAGCAATTCTTCGTCAACTCTGAGTAGGAATTGGGGTGAGCTTTTCACAACTGCTAATTGGCTAGTCAAAGTAGGGCGGAATAACTCATTGGCACAGGTAATCTTTAGCGTGCCAAGATTCTTACTTTCTTCCTGGTTGAGCAGTTCGATCCACACAGATTGCGACAATACGTCCCACCATCGCGCCCCTTGAGCATTCCCGGCCTTGGCGTAGTTCCCGAGCGGGCGGGTAACGAATCTCTGGGGCGTCCGGTACAGCATCACGAAGTCCTGACTTAACAGTTTTAGGGCCTCGGAAACCTCCGCTGAGCCCGTATCCTCTTGCAACAATTGAATACCGGCCGTGAAGCCATGAGCTTGCATGTAGTTGGCAATATCGTAGTTTATCTGTGGTTCGGGAGATTCGCCGTCTTCCAGCTTGGGTACCCCAAGGGCGTGACATAGGTCCCGGCTGGTTTTTCCATTCCCCCCTAGATCGTACAAGGCTCGGAGTAACTCCCAGGGTTCCTGCATGTCCCCAGACTGAGCAGACTCGGTGAAGGCCTCCTCCAGAGCTTTCCAGGCCAGTTCTTTCTCCAGAACGGGCACATCTTTAAACCGGCTTAAGACTGCCTCGAAGACATCCTGTACGAATGGTTCCTCTCTCCATGTAGAGAAAGACACGTGATTTACCCGATTCAAACCCAGCTTGTTTGCTGTGGTATCTGTAGATAACAACGGGGGGGAGTTGATGGTCGAAAGTGCCAAGTAAGAGCCATATGAGGTTCTTATCGCCACGACATGGTTACTCGTACATCTGGTGGTATTCTGGTGCGAAGGGTCTTCAATCCCTTCTTGAACTCGCAATACGGGCACCAGCATTACATGGCCAGCAGATTCAAGCTCCAACCGGGGGCCCATTGCATCAAATCTGTCGTAGATCTCGTCGAGAATGCCGGCTGGAGGAGCAGAGAACGTGACCCTCAAGTTATTATTTTCAGACGAGATAAAGTGTCCAGCTTCTGCTCGTATCTTCGATGCCAGATAGCCAATAAAGTCACCGATCACGTTAGTTTCCTTCTTTGCCGGCTTTCGCTAAAGGGCTTGCGATAACCATGCCGCCTTCAGCATCAGGGCTATCGATGGCGATGGACATATCTCTCAGTCTCTTGTTCAAGCTTTCACCTTTCCCTAGGGCCATCTCGGCACTGATGCCGTACCCGGCCAACTGCTGACACAGATTTTGAACAGTGCAGGGGCCTGTTACCCGACTGGCTGCGCAATGGACCATCAACAACGTCGACAGGGGGCCGAGACCAACAACACGCGGTGAGTTTGAGTGGTTG
The DNA here is from genome assembly GCF_000416195.1 of Pseudomonas sp. CFII68. NCBI lineage: Bacteria > Pseudomonadati > Pseudomonadota > Gammaproteobacteria > Pseudomonadales > Pseudomonadaceae > Pseudomonas > Pseudomonas sp. CFII68. Next base: position 36,876 of record NZ_ATLN01000113.1, on the reverse strand, counting down.
CCGCGCTTTTCCATGTAGTACCCCTGATCATAACCGTCGAGTCCGGCCTCGGAAGTTATGCGTTGGCGAGCAACGTGTTCTAGGAATTCCAACACATTCTTCGACGAGCCTTTCTTGCATTCGGCAACCTTGGGGTCACTTTCTATCATTTGGTTGAAGTTATTAAGATACTGGCTGAAGTCAAATTTGCCGCGATGCTGGGCTAAATAATCCAGAGTTTCGGCAATCTCTGCAGTGGACCCTAGGCTAACCTGCGACATATCAAACCCGGCTTGCTCCAGCATATGCAGCAACAGATTCAGGGCGCCGCGGCCTTCGATGTAATGACGGGCCGCCTCCTTTATCGGTTTCGCTGTAAGTTGGCCAAGACTCCAAAATCCTTTACCTGTTGATAGCTTTTCAGCTACTTCATCCTCGCTATGGCACTTCCCTAGGCTCAGCGCTTCCTCTATAAGTTCGCAGCATTTGTTGTTAGCGTGGCAACACCAGGTAACGTGAGCGGCCGTTCCTATCCTACACAAAGACTCCAACATGCTTACCCATTGCCTACGGGTAAGGTCCTGCTTTAAATCGAGCACCACATGGAGATCTTCAACAAAGCGCTTGGCTGGGCAATCAAGGTTTAACGGGCTTGGGAAGGTGCCTTCATCCTGCGGGAACTCATTAGGCATCTTCCAGGCATCACTTATCTTGTCTACACGCCAGGATTCGAATTCTGATTGCAGCATCCTGGCCCAAACATCATCTTCTTCCGAAGTGACGCTTAGCTTGTAGAAAAGCTTCTGCCAGATGGCCAGGGCTGCGTCGTAGTCATCGCTGCCTAGGGCAACCATTCTTGCCACGAGCTTACCCGGATTCCATGGGTGGCCCCTGAGCCGCGCTGACATGGAATATAGGGTGGCGTCGGGTACAAGCGGGGAAATTTGGTTTCCTCGCTGGCGAGATTGTCCCGAGAGATTCGGTGTCGCGATTACCCGGTTTACCACCGTGTTCCACAGCTGAGTATCGAACGCCACCTCGCTTTGTGCGCTATTGGGACGTCTCCCAGTTGCCAGCTGTTTTTTGAAAGGTGTTCCAAGCTCCCAGACGGTTTCCCCCACAGCTTTGTTATCGACGAACCCTACGTTCCTATATAGGGACGCGAGCAGGATTTCGCCCGTTGTGACTTCGGGTGAAGGTGTCAAATGCAAAAAGCTACCCTTGTAAGTCTTGTGCAAGCTAGACTTTTGCCAGGGGTCGCTTAAATAGTCCTTTAGTTTATCCATCGACTCAGCCCCTGAACCGGATAGTTTTGCCAACTTTCAACGTGTAGGTGTCCTGGCCTATGGTCAGATCAACATTACCGTCTACGAAATTCTTGTCCCTTGCTATCTGGCCAGCAGTTACCGATTTCACTTCGTCGAACAGGGCAAACACCTCCTGTGGAAGGGAGGCGGGGTCTAGCCCTTCCTCGAGCTCCACGAGAGCCTTGTACAGCGCAAAAGTGACCGGTACATATCGGTTGTGAACCTTGATGAATGGGAAGCGGTTTGCCGGCCGGGAAATATCTCCTTTGAACATTTCCATTGAGGTTTTAACGCTGCGCACACGTAGCGACACTTCCCTGTCCCAGTGTGCTACTGGCTGGCCAAAAGTCGTAGATAGGGGGATTTTGAAAAAACGCCTGTCTTCGTTTACTAGTTGTTCAACGAGGTCTTCGAGGTTTTCATGCTGAAAATCGCTCTGGTACAAACCGGCGTAATCCGCGAATAGCGTTACATCCTTGGATACCCCGTACTTTAATCCGAGGCTTCGTTTTGCCAGCCTTCCTGCGAACTGTCTCATGGAGGACTGTAGCCGCCGCACTTGTCTGGATACCTTGGTGGGATGGTGTTGGTCCATCAAGGCTTCGTCTGCTTCGGATAGCTGTGCAAGTAGTTTACGTTCGCTCGGTGCCAGACGGTTGGATACCAGCTCCAGTCCGTCTTTTATGGAGAGACTAAAGTGCTCATCCACATCGTTTACGGTAACGATCTTTCCATCCTTCGCCTCGGTATACATCTTCTGTTCGCCGTATAAGAGCGCGGGATCCAAAAAGGTGGCGAAATCACCTGATAGAAGTTCACTGATAGCAGTGTGTTCTTTCTCGGCTAAGACTTTGAGAGATCCAAAATGATACTTCGCCATGTTGAAGGCTTTTTCGTCAAGCTGGTCTGGAACCTTTGACCCTGCGAACACTGCGTGGTAAGCCTCGAGATGCTTGCCTGAGGCTAGTCGGGGCCAGTTGGAGAACAGCCGGTGATGATATAACCGAGAGGTCAACAAGTAGCGAGCACGAGCTCCTGCCAAGGTGCTGGGGCCCCTTGCCTCCAGTTGCAACATCTTGGCCGTCCAGTCGCAAGGCGCGTAGGACTTGCCGTCGATCGTCAGGGATCCTGGTTCCCCAATGAAAAGGTGGGACACAAGTGAGTACAAGTCGCGAAACGTCCATCGTTTGCCAGACGCGAGTTCGTAGTAGTAAAGAAACTGGATCAGGTTATCGCGAGCTTTTTCATTCGCCAGCAAAGTTTTATTTTGACAAAAAGGGCAGTCTGCCTTGTTGTTGCACGCTGGCGTCCACTTTTCCTCGGCCAGGGCCTTTTCCAGTACTCGATGTGCAACTGTACTATCTGGATCGCCATCTCGGGGGGCAACCAAAGAGTCCACGTCCATAGGCCATAATGCAAGGTTGCTTTCTTGAAGGGGCCAGCAAGCCGGGGCATCTACGCCTCCACTCACGGCGGAGACGATTCTTGCGATAAATGAAGCCATCTCTGTGTCGCCAGTTCGGATGGCAAGCGATGACGTGTTTGCCAGAATCCCGCGATTTACACAGCCGATGTAAATACCTTTGTACTCACCGTACCTAATTGCCCGTAGTTCTTTTAGTAGCAGCGACTCTGCTGTCTCACCTGGTTGTGCCGGATCTTTTTCAGTGGCGTCTTGCACCAACCGGATAACAGGAATCATGCCACTACCACCAGGGACGATTCCGTCGAATTCAACCTCAGTTCGGCGAGGGGGGAGAGACCCTGATGAGTTTTTGTACTGGTTCGAGAACTTAGCCAACAGTTGCCCACCCGCACCGCTTAACCGATCAAAAGTCTCGATGGCCCCCTCAACCGCATCAGTTTTCCCATTTCCGGGCCCGCCGACCAGTAAGACGGCCGAAGGAGTTCCAGGGATGCCTGCGATAACTGAGTCAACCCAGCTCGACAATTTTTCTACTAGCGGGGTTTTTAGTTGCTCTTTTACTGGCCTTCCGGACTCTTCTTGAAAGGGCTGCCTGACACCTCCTTTCTTGGCTCCAGACCAGTTGATCAGGCCCTCCGGGTAAAGCAATTCATCTTGCCCTTCAAATTCCATGTAACCCCTTGAATACAATTGCTGGAGCGGCTGCGACCTTTCGATGAGCCAGGTCGATATAAATTGCGCAGAGTGGAGCCGGGAAGATGGCTTCCCCTAAGCAGTAGCTTGTTCCTTTGCAGCTGTCGAGCGAAAAGATGGCCGGCCGAAACGACAAGATAGAGAGGTCGCGCGGCCCTTCCAGTTGGGTGCCATCCACTCCCTTGAGTCCTATGTTTTAAGCCATGGCCAAGGTTTTTTGTTCTACTTCATCGACTGCTTGTTGGCTAGAGGCCGCCATGGCTTCACTCAGTACCGACCCGATAGCTAGGCCAATGGCTCTTGCAAGGTAAGGAGGAACAGCATTGCCTACCTGCGTGTAGCGCGGACATTCTTTAGTACGTTGGCTACCGCCCGTGGTGAATTTGCCTCGGAACTGGAACCAGTCGGGAAATGACTGCAGGCGTGCGGACTCTCGAACAGTCAATATTCGAGGCTCGCTATAATGGAGCACGTCGTCGGGCAATGTTGTTATTGTTGGGGCTGGGTTACCTGCTCGCATTAGGCAGAGACGGTGCTTCTTTAGGCCGTACTTCTCCCTTTGAGCCAGATGCATCACAACACCCTTGGTACAGTCAGGGTCCTGAATGATCTTCATGAACCGCTCCCTAATCTCAGGCTTGTGTCTCGCTAGGCGAACGCTATCCATGGAACCGTCCCCCCCCTGATGCATAAGGGTTTGGTAAGGTGTTCGAGGCCCCATGTATGCAAGTTCTTGAAAGCCAGGTGGGGAGGAGGGATCGGTGCAAGGCCTGGTCCCTACATGTTCGATTTCCAGATCAGAAATGGCGTCGCTAGCACTGATTGTTTCTGGAAGGTCAAGCTCTTGCAGTTGCTTCACCCTCGCTTCCTCCAGTAGTTCGAAGGCTCTGTTGACGCCACCGTGAAGATGATGAGCAAGATCCTTGCGGATGCCTATTACGATTAGACGTGGACGCTTCTGGGGAACCCCGAAAAGTGAGGAATCCAAAATTTGACCGAGGACCTGATAACCAACCCGGTCTAAGCTTTCGACTAGCTTGTCATAGTAGGATTGGGGTTTCAGTTGTATGCCAAGGTCTTTCCAGGATTTTGCGCTATGCGCGACCTTCATTCCCGGCACATTTTCCAAAACAAGGGCCGCTGGTTGTATGGCCTTGACCATTTCCACGTACTTCTCGAACAATCTGTTTCGCGGATCGGACTCCAGCCGCTTTCCAGCAAAGCTAAATCCCTGGCAAGGAGGGCCACCTGCGAGAACGTGTACTTTACCCTTAAGTTTGGAAAGCTCTAGCGGATGCCGCTCAAGAATCTCGTCAATTCCCCAGGCTTTTCTCTCCAGCCAAGAGGGCCAGGAGAACTGGGGTATAGGGACGTCACGCTTCTCAAGCAAATTCGCCGACAGCGTCGAGAAGGCCATTTTGTCGCGCTCGACGGCAAAAACGCCATTCAATCCAGCGAGTGATAGTCCAAGCGATAGGCCTCCGCAGCCAGCGAAAAGATCCGCAAACATCAAAGGTTGCCCGTGGACGGGGAGCGAGGGAAGGGGCTCGATATTTTTCATGGGCTCCTGCCCGGATATGGTCGTGTTCAGGGTAGGGAGCGTCTCGCGAAACCCTTGGCTATCGCCTATACAGGCAATCTGAGAGAGGTCTTGTTTCGTCATTGACGCTTCAGGCTTGCTCGGGAAACAGGCTAGAGGTAGCTCGATAGGCGTCGAGCGGGCAATAGTGATGGATAATGGATTGCCTCGCAAGCAAACGCAATGACCGGAGCTCCTTGGGTGCTGGCTTGGTTTGAGAGTGAAGAGTCTTTCCATCATGTTGAATTTATAGGAAAAATCTTCATTTTCTAGATTCGAGGTGTCGCTTGGGGGGACCCACATGTCTGAGCTCCTTTTGCCAGTTTGAACACCGAGCAATCTCTATAAGTGGTGTGAGCTAGCGATCTAAGCTGACGGGAGCCACTCATTTCATACTCCTCTGCCCGGCAGGCATAGTTTGTCCAACCTTCTGCAGTTACCAGCGTGCTTCCGGCTAAGTGTTCTGAGTGAGCGGCCAGAGAGTACTCACTCCATGATTGGGAGCGATTGCTAGATGTTTCAGCACTGAGCTCTAATCGGCAGTACGAATTTCAACCGGTGAGCCTGAAGAGCGCTGTAATTATGTACAGTATCGGTAATGGACGAAATTGTGCAAGACACGTTCGTCGTCTAGCGCGGAATTCAATGAGGTGCTCTGGAATAGCGGGATTTTCAGACAATAAAAAGCCGGCTTATGGCCGGCTTCTCGTTGACTGATTCAGTTCGTTTTTGACAAACCTTACCAGCCTTCAAAACGTACATCCGGCTCTTACGGCCGGCTGTGGGACTTGGTCAGAAAGTGATCTGCCTTGTCGGTGCGAGGCGTGGGCTCGCAAATGTGGGGCGGAGGATACGCGGGTTTGCTTTGGAAGCCCAGTGGTAAGTGGTGTGGAATCATTGGGTTAGGGGGGATTCAGATAAGAGCAGGGGGCTGCTGCGCAGCCCAGCGGGGATAAATCCCCTCGCCACAAAAGCTCCTGCCACAGCTCCTACCACAGCTCTTGCTACAGTTCCTGCCACGGTTTCTGGTCTTGGGTGGGTTAGTCGGATACCGGCGGTCGCTGTTTGTTGAGGGTTGACCACCAGAATACCCAGCCGATCACGTGGATGTGTTGCGCGTCGATTTGTTCGGCGCTGAAGACTTCGTCCGGATACGCAGCGCTGTTGTGGCTGCGCAGGCGCAGTCGGTTGCCGGGGATTCGGTGCAGATATTTGATACGCAGCATGCCGTCGTGCTCAAGCGCATAGATTTGACCATCGACGATTTGGGTCAGGCCGCGGTCGATGGCGAGGGTGGAGCCGTCGGCGATGCGTTCGGCCATGCTGTCGCCGACCATGGTGATGCAGATGGCGTCGCTGGGGTTTATTTCCAGGGATTCGAGGTGGCTGCGGGGCAGGCGGATGGATTGGTCGGGGATTTCGGTGATGTGGGTTTTGGTTTCGCCGGGGGCGATGGGGACTTCCTTGTAGAAGGGCAGTTCGATGTCCGTGGGTTCCACCACGCTGTAGACGCCATCGTTTTCGGCCGCCTCATAGGTGGTGCCGGGGCCGAGGCCCAATGGGGTTTGCGGGCCTTCGCCGTGGGCGAGCCATTGCGGGCTGACGGTCAGCAGGCTGGCGATGCTGTGGATGCGCCCGGGTGGGATGCCACGGTTGAACCAGTTGTTCACGTGCTGGGATTTCACGCCGTATAACTTCGCGAAGTCGGCGGATCGGATGTTCGCTTCTTTTAGAAGGGCTCGGAAGCGGTCGCCACTGGAAAGTATTTTCATAAACGGAAAGTTTAGGGGCGATGGTGTTTTCGGCAATAAACAAGTCGTTCAAATATATAAGACAATCTTTCCGTTTGCGGGATCTGAAAGGTGCGGGCTAAACGTGCTTAAACGGTGTTAATACAGTTCTGTATTAGGAAGCATTAAGGCATAAAAAAACCCCGGGGCAAACCGGGGTTCTTTTTAAAGTTTGCTTCAGCCTTTGTAGGCGGCAGCCGACTTGATGATCGCTTCGCGGGCGGCGTCTGCACCGGCCCAGCCTTCGATCTTGACCCACTTGCCTTTTTCGAGATCTTTGTAGTTCGCGAAGAAGTGCTCGATCTGCTGGATCAGCAGCGGTGGCAGGTCGGTGTATTCCTTCACGTCGACGTACAGTTGCGACAGTTTGTCGTGTGGCACTGCGATGACTTTGGCATCGCCGCCGCCGTCGTCGGTCATGTTCAGGATGCCAACTGGACGGGCGCGGATGACCGAGCCTGGGGCCACTGGGTAAGGGGTCACGACCAGCACGTCGAGGGGGTCGCCGTCGTCGGCCAGGGTGTTGGGGATGTAACCGTAGTTGGCCGGGTAGAACATGGGGGTGGCCATGAAACGGTCAACGAACAGGCAGTCGCTGTCTTTGTCGATTTCGTATTTGATCGGGGCGTGGTTGGCCGGGATTTCGATCGCGACGTAGATGTCGTTCGGCAGGTCTTTGCCAGCCGGAATCTTGCTGTAGCTCATTGGGCGGTGCCCCCGTTAGTTGACCAAATGACTGGTCGGATTGACCAAAAAGTGGCGGCGATTATAGGCATATTCAGCCGCTGTTGCCACGTTACCAGGGTCGTAGAGACCTTAGTATGACGCCTGATAGACCGGATCTTCGGCCTGAAGTTGCCGCAACCGGGCCAATGGATCCTGGCGGTAGAACGCCTTGAGCTGTTCGTACACCCGTGGATAGGCCTGGTGCAGCAGGTCTGGGGCGCTGAAGAAGTATTCGCTGGTGACGGCAAAGAACTCCGCCGGGTTTTCGGCGGCGTAGGGGTCGATGACGGTTTCTGCGTCGGGGTTGTGGTCGAGTTGGCGGTCGAGGTCGTCGAAGGCTTGTTGCATGGCTTCGGCCCAGTCGCTGACGCGCATGTCGGCGTGCAGCGGTGGCAGGCCGTTGGCGTCGCCGTTGAGCATGTCGAGTTTGTGCGCCAGTTCGTGGATCACCAGGTTGTAGCCGTCCCAGCCGCCGCTGGCCATCACGCCGTCCCAGGCCAGGATGATCGGGCCTTGGGGCCAGGCTTCGCCGCTGTGTTCGCCGTCCCACTCGTGCTCGATGCCGCTGGCGTCGCGGTAGCGCTGGGGGCTGAGGAAGTCGTCGGGGTAGAGGACGATTTCGTGGAAGCCCTGGTACCAGTTCAGTTCGCCCAGGTGCATCAACGGCAATTGGGCCTGGGCGGCGAGCAGCAGGCGTTGTTCCTGGTGCAGTTCGACGCCGGGCAGGGCGCTGAGGTGTTTATCGTGCAGGAACAGGACGCAGGCTTCCCGCAGCCATTGGTCCTCGGCGGCGCTGATGCCGTCGAGGAAGCTCAATTGCTGGCGCACCCGCTGCCAGGTGTCCTCGGCCACGGGGTGTTTGGCGAGGGTGCGTCGACGGCGCCAGTTGCTCAGGGACCACATGGCGATCAGCGCGGGTGGGCTTTCGAGGCGCGCTGGCTCAGTTTGCTGCGCACCAGGCTGATGATCATCGGCAGCAGCGACAGCAGGATGATGCCGACGACCAGCAGCGACAGGTTCTGCTTGATGAAGGGCACGTTGCCGAAGAAGTAGCCGAGGGTCACCAGGCCGCCGACCCAGAGGACGGTGCCGAGGACGCTGAAGCCGAAGAAGCGTGCGTAAGGCATTTTGCCGACGCCGGCGACGAAGGGCGCGAAGGTGCGGATGATTGGGAGGAAGCGCGCCAAGGTCACGGTTTTGCCGCCGTGTTTGTCGTAGAAGTCGTGGGTTTGCTGCAGGTAGTCGCGGCGGAAGATTTTCGAGTCGGGGTTGCTGAACAGTTTTTCGCCAGCGGTGCGGCCGATGAGGTAGTTGGTGCTGTCGCCGAGGATGGCCGCGAGCATCAGCAGGCCGCCCAGTAGGACTGGGTCCATGGCGCCACCGGCGGCTACGGCGCCGGCGATGAACAGCAGGGAGTCGCCCGGCAGGAAGGGTGTGACCACCAGGCCGGTTTCACAGAAGATCACCAGGAACAGGATGGCGTAGATCCAGGTCCCGTAGTTGGTCACCAGCATGTCGAGGTAGACGTCGAGATGCAGAATGAGGTCGAGGGGGTTGAAATCCATGCAAAGCACCTGTGGTGGCGGCCCGACTCGGCAGGCTTGTGGGACTGGCTTTGAGTATGGCTACAGAGTGTGTAGCTTTTTCTTACAAGCCGGGAAGAGCGGCATTATACGGCGAGGATTGTGAAGCGCGTGTTGAGTTTGTAGCGGGGGATTTCGGTGGTTTTGTGGGCGGTGGAGCTCTTTGTGGGAGTGGGCTTGCTCGCGAAGATGGCGGTCCATTCAACATTGAGGCAACTGAACTACTGCTTTCGCGAGCAAGCTCGCTCCCACAATGAGATCGGGTACGACTGGGAGAGCCAGGCCGGCTGTCAGGCCGCCTCGCGAGCAAGCTTTGCTCCCACAGGTCTGACGGGTGTATGAGCGGGAGAATCAGGCTGGCTGGTGGGCCGCCTCGCGAGCAAGCTTTGCTCCCACAGGTCTGACGGGTGTATGAGCGGGAGAATCAGGCTGGCTGGTGGGCCGCCTCGCGAGCAAGCTTTGCTCCCACAGGTCTGACGGGTGTATGAGCGGGAGAATCAGGCTGGCTGGTGGGCCGCCTCGCGAGCAAGCTTTGCTCCCACAGGTCTGACGGGTGTATGAGCGGGAGAATCAGGCTGGCTGGTGGGCCGCCTCGCGAGCAAGCTTTGCTCCCACAGGTCTGATGGTTACTTTTGGCGCTCTTCGATCATTGCTCCGAACGGCTCAGATCCCGTCGCTGATCGGCAACACGTAGTTCTTGAACTCGGTGTCTTCCTTGAACCCAATCGACTCGTAGGTCTTCTGCGCCACTTCGTTGTTGCTGCTGGTGGAGACGCGCATGCGTACGGCGTTGGTTTCCTTGGCCATTTTTTTCGCGGTGCGAATCAGGTTGTCGGCCACCAGCTGGCGGCGGGCGTCTTCGGCGACGTAGATGTCGTTGAGGATCCACACGCGCTTGAGTGACAGCGACGAGAAGCTTGGGTAGAGCTGGCAGAAGCCCAGCAATTTGCTGTCGTCATCATCAGGCAAGGCCAGGTAAATCACCGACTCCTTGCGGCGCAGGCGTTTTTCGAGGAAGGCTCGGGACGAATCCGGGTAGGGCAGGGAGCCGTAGAATTCCCGGTATTTGACGAACAATGGGGTCAGCAGGTCCAGGTGTTCCAGGGTCGCTTGGATAATCCGCATGGTAGGTCTCGTCTGCAAAGGTCGACAGATATTCAGACAACAATGTCGCGCTGCCGTGCTTTTGATGCTGCCTGAAAGCGGATCAAAAACGCAATCGGATAAACGGATCAGTTTCGGGGCGGCGCCAGTAGGAAATTACCTTTCATATCGGCAGCGTTTTCCGAATCCAGAGTGTGAACCTGGGCTTCGTCCTTCAGATTGACCCCTGAAAGCTGGCGGCGACAGGCTTCGCGCATCAGGTAGATCAGGCGGTGGGCGGCCATGCCGTAGCTCAGGCCTTCGAGGCGGACATTGGAGATGCAGTTGCGATACGCATCGGTCAGGCCGACCTTGGGCGCGTAGGTGAAATACAGCCCCAGGCTGTCGGGGGAGCTGAGGCCGGGGCGTTCGCCGATCAGGATCACCGACATTTTCGCGCCGAGCCGCTGCGCCACTTCATCGGCTACGGCGACGCGGCCTTGCTCCACTAAAACTATTGGCGACACAGACCAACCGTCAGCAGCGATCTGCTCTTCCAGCCGCGCCAGGAACGGCAAGGTATGGCGATGCACCGCCAGCGCCGACAGGCCATCCGCCACGACGATGGCCAGATCCACGCCGCCAGGGTGGGCCGCCGCGTAATCCTGCAGGACCTGCGCGGAGGCGTCGTCGAGCCGTCGGCCCAGGTCCGGGCGCTGTAGATAACTGTTGCGGTCGCTGGCCGCGCTGTGGAGCAACAGGCTCTCACGGCCGCGCTCGCTCAGTTGAGCGCGAATGCCCTGATGATCGAACGCCAGGTGCACCGCATCGCGGGCCTGGGCGTGGGCGAACTGGAAATCCAGTTGCGCCGAGGTCGGCAGGCTGGTGCCAGTGCGCCCCAGGGCGATGCGCGCCGGGGTGAGGTTGCGCAGATTCAGCCAAGGGTTTTGTGGGTCGACAGGTGATTTATCCATGGGCAGCTCACTTATCCCAAATGCGCGAGGGCGTGACGAAACGCCGGAGGCAGGTTGTCGCCGAACCGCACCCGGCCATCGGCCTGGGTGAAGATGCCCATGTTCGCCAGCCATGTTTCGAATTCCGGCGCCGGCTTCAGGCCCAGGGTCTGGCGGGCGTAGAGGGCGTCGTGGAACGAGGTGGTCTGGTAGTTGAGCATGATGTCGTCGGAGCCGGGGATGCCCATGATGAAGTTGATCCCGGCCACGCCCAGCAGGGTCAGCAGGGTGTCCATGTCGTCCTGGTCGGCTTCGGCGTGGTTGGTGTAGCAGATGTCGCAGCCCATCGGCACGCCCAGAAGCTTGCCGCAGAAGTGGTCTTCGAGGCCGGCGCGGATGATCTGTTTGCCGTTGTACAGGTACTCCGGGCCGATGAATCCTACAACCGTGTTCACCAGGAACGGGTTGAAATGTCGCGCCACGGCGTAGGCCCGGGTCTCGCAGGTCTGTTGATCGACACCGTGGTGGGCGTTGGCTGACAGCGCGCTGCCCTGGCCGGTTTCGAAATACATCAGGTTGTTGCCCAAGGTGCCGCGGTTCAGGCTGAGCCCGGCGTCGTAGCCTTCTTTCAAGACGCTCAGGCTGATGCCGAAACTGGCGTTGGCCGCTTCGGTGCCGGCGATGGACTGGAACACCAGGTCCAGGGGCACGCCGCGGTTCGCTGCTTCGATGGAGGTGGTGACGTGGGTCAGCACGCAGCCTTGGGTGGGGATGTCGTAGCGCTGGATGATGGCGTCGAGCATTTCCAGCATCGCGCAGATCGAGGCGGTGCTGTCGGTGGCCGGGTTGATGCCGATCATGGCGTCGCCGTTGCCGTAGAGCAGGCCGTCGAGGATGCTCGCGGCGATGCCGGCCGGTTCGTCGGTGGGGTGATTGGGTTGCAGGCGGGTGGACAGGCGCCCGCGCAGGCCGAGGGTGCCGCGGAATTTGGTCACCACGCGGATTTTCTGCGCCACCAGCACCAGGTCTTGCACGCGCATGATCTTCGACACGGCGGCGACCATTTCCGGTGTCAGTCCCGGGGCCAGCGCTCGCAGGCTCTGTTCATCGGCGGCGTCGCTGAGCAGCCAATCGCGAAAACCGCCGACGGTGAGGTGGCTGACGGTGGCGAAAGCTTGTTTATCGTGAGTGTCGACGATCAGCCGGGTGACTTCGTCGACCTCGTAAGGAATCAGCATTTCTTGCAGGAAATGGCTGAGGGGCAGGTCGGCCAGCGCCATTTGCGCGGCCACGCGCTCACCATCGTTGAGCGCCGCGACCTCGGCCAAAAAATCCCCGGAACGCGCCGGGCTGGCCTTGGCCATCAGGTCTTTGAGGCTGTCGAAGCGGTAGGTCTGGGCGCCGACGGAATGGGCGAATGCGGCCATGGGGCGGTGTCCTCCTGGTTCTCTAAATACTCAAATACGCCGCAGATCCAACTCTGTGGAAGAACCCAGTGAGAGAGCTCAGTGGGAGAACCCAGTGGGAGAACCTTGTGGGAGCAAAGCTTGCTCGCGATAGCGGAGTGTCAGAGAAGTATTCTCCACTGATACACCGCTATCGCGAGCAAGCTTTGCTCCCACAGAGCCTCCCACAGAGCCTCCCACAGAGCCTCCCACAGAGCCTCCCACAGAGCCCTTCCCAAGAGTTTTCCTACACAGGAAGGGAACTGCGTGCACTTCTATATGGCAGGCACCAGGCCCTCGGCCCGGTGCCGGTGCAACTTCAGATACCTGTGAGCATAGCGTCCGCCGGTGCATCGGAGCGTTGCTTGGCGGTCAGTTGGAAATACAGGTAGCCGACAATCATGAAGCCAAGGAACACCAGGCCGATCACGGTGTTGAACCACGCCATCGCCACCAGGCACACCACCGCCAGGAACAGCGCAATGCCCGGCACGATCGGGTAGCCCGGGGCGCGGAAGGTGCGTTCCAGGTTCGGTTCGGTCTTACGTAATCTGAACAGGCTGAGCATGCTGATGATGTACATCACGATGGCGCCGAACACCGACATGGTGATCATCGCCGCCGTCAGGCTCATGCCTTGCAGGTTGACCAGGCCATCGCTGTAGATCGCCGCGATGCCGATGACGCCGCCGGCCAGGATCGCCCGGTGCGGGGTCTGGAAGCGCGACAGTTTCGCCAGGCCACGGGGCAGGTAACCGGCACGGGCCAGGGCGAAGAACTGCCGCGAGTAGCCGAGGATGATCCCGTGGAAACTCGCCACCAGGCCGAACAGGCCGATCCACACCAGCATGTGCATCCACGTTGAATCGTTGCCGACCACGGCCTTCATGGCCTGGGGCAGCGGGTCGTTGATGTTCGACAGTTGGCGCCAGTCACCCACGCCGCCGGCCATGATCATCACGCCGATGGCCAGGAACACCAGGGTCAGGATGCCGCTGACGTAAGCGCGGGGAATCGTGCGTTTCGGGTCCTTGGCTTCTTCGGCGGCCATGGCCGCGCCTTCGATGGCGAGGAAGAACCAGATCGCGAAGGGGATCGCCGCGAAAATGCCCGGGATCGAGGCGAGGCTGAACTCATTGGAGCCGGCCCAGCCGTTGAGCACGAAGTTACTGAAGCTGAAGCCCGGCGCGACCACGCCCATGAACACCAGCAACTCGGCGACCGCCAGCACGGTGACCACCAGCTCGAACGCGGCGGCGATGCTGACGCCGAGGATGTTCAGGGTCATAAATATGATGTACGCGCCGACCGCCGCGAGCTTGGGGTCCAGCTCGGGAAATTGCACGTTGAGGTAGGCGCCAATCGCCATCGCGATGGCCGGGGGCGCAAAGACGAATTCGATCAGGGTGGCGATCCCGGCGATCAATCCGCCTTTCTCGCCAAAGGCCCGTCGGCTGTAGGCAAAAGGCCCGCCGGCGTGAGGAATTGCGGTGGTCAGTTCGGTGAAACTGAAGATGAAACAGGTGTACATCAACGCCACCATGAGGGCGGTGACGAGAAACCCGAGGGTCCCTGCGGTGCCCCAGCCGTAGCTCCAGCCGAAGTATTCACCGGAAATCACCAGGCCGACGGCGATGCCCCATAAATGCAGGGTGCCGAGTGTGGGTTTGAGTTGAGTGGTAGAAGTCATAAGTCCTCTCTGTCTTTTTTATTGTTTGATCTGCTGGACTTTCGGGATTGCTGTGGAGCGGGCACGCAAGGCTCATGCCAGAGCGGTGGGGCATTGATTCTGTGTGTGAGTGAGGACGCCTTCGCGAGCAAGCCCGCTCCCACAGGAGAGTTGGGCCAGCCGAAACTGGAGCGCCATCCACAAATCTTGTGTGGGAGCGGGCTTGCTCGCGAAAGCTATCTAAAGGGCGAAACAGAACAACCTGTCTCGCCCGGTTTCCTTAGAAGAACCCCAACGGATTGATGTCATAGCTCACCAGCAAATTCTTGGTCTGCTGGTAATGGTCGAGCATCATCTTGTGCGTCTCACGACCCACGCCGGACTTCTTGTAGCCACCGAACGCGGCGTGCGCCGGGTACAGGTGGTAGCAGTTGGTCCAGACGCGACCGGCCTTGATCGCCCGGCCCATGCGGTAGGCGCGGTTGATGTCGCGGGTCCAGAGGCCGGCGCCGAGGCCGAACTCGGTGTCGTTGGCGATCGCCAGGGCTTCGGCTTCGTCCTTGAAGGTGGTGATGCTCACCACTGGGCCGAAGATTTCTTCCTGGAACACGCGCATTTTGTTGGTGCCCTTGAGCAGGGTCGGCTGGATGTAATACCCGGTCGCCAGGTTGCCCTCGAGTTTTTCCACCTTGCCACCGGTCAGCAGCTCGGCGCCTTCGCCCTTGGCGATTTCCAGGTACGAAAGAATCTTGTCGAATTGCTGCTCGGACGCCTGGGCGCCGACCATGGTCTCGGTGTCTAGCGGGTCGCCGCGTTTGATCTGCAGGACTTTCTTCATCACCACTTGCATGAATTCGTCGTAGATCGACTCCTGCACCAGCGCGCGGGATGGGCAGGTGCAGACTTCGCCCTGGTTGAAGAACGCCAGCACCAGGCCTTCGGCGGCTTTCTCGATGAAGCTCGGCTCGGCTTGCATGATGTCTTCGAAGAAGATGTTCGGCGACTTGCCGCCCAGTTCTACGGTAGACGGGATGATGTTCTCGGCGGCGCATTTCATGATGTGCGAGCCCACCGGGGTGGAACCGGTGAAGGCGATTTTGGCGATGCGCTTGCTGGTGGCGAGGGCTTCGCCGGCTTCTTTGCCGAAACCTTGCACCACGTTTAGCACGCCGGGCGGCAGCAGGTCGCCGATCAGTTCCATGAGCACGCAGATGCCCAGTGGGGTTTGCTCGGCGGGCTTGAGCACCACGCAGTTACCGGCGGCCAGGGCCGGGGCGAGTTTCCAGGCGGCCATCAGCAGCGGGAAGTTCCACGGGATGATCTGCCCGACCACGCCCAGCGGTTCATGGATGTGGTAGGCCACGGTGTTGCCGTCGATCTCGGCGGCGCTGCCTTCCTGGGCCCGCAGGCAACCGGCGAAGTAGCGGAAGTGGTCGGCGGCCAGGGGGATGTCGGCGTTGAGGGTTTCGCGCACGGCCTTGCCGTTGTCCCAGGATTCGGTGATCGCCAGCACTTCGAGGTTGGCTTCGATGCGGTCGGCGATTTTCAACAGGACCAGCGAACGCGCCTGGGCCGATGTGGCACCCCAGGCATCAGCGGCAGCGTGGGCGGCGTCCAGGGCTTTTTCGATGTCTTCGGCCGTGGAGCGCGGGAATTCGGCAATGGGCTGGCCATTGACCGGGGAAGTGTTGGTGAAGTACTGACCTTTGACAGGCGCGACGAATTCGCCGCCGATGTAGTTACCGTATTTAGCCTTGAACGAAACGATAGCGCCTTCAGTACCGGGGTGAGCGTAACGCATGATGAGTTCTCCTTGGCTTTTGTGCTTATTGGGGAGCCGCGCAAAAACGCGCTGGTACTTAAGCCTAGAGCAAAGGTCGGGCCATTGCCTTGCAGGGCCCGTAAATCAAGACTTTAGGAGGAGTTGGTCGGACAAACGGAGGGGCTGTGTCGCGGTTGCGATACGCGGGGTGTGACAGTTTGTGCCAGATACGAGACAGTCTGTGACCGGCAGGTCGCGCCAGCATTGCAAAGGTGGTTGGGCTGGAGGATGCTGGACATTCAGCACAGCTCCTGCGGGAACAAAGGTCTGTGGGGGTAAGGTCTGTGGGAGCAAGGCTTGCCCGCGATAGCCTCGACGCGGTTCAACTGACCTGCGCGTCATCGTTCATCGCGGGCAAGCCTTGCTCCCACAGGGGCCAGGTTCGACAGTTGCTCCAGCAGGCCGCAACCTTTGGGGAGAATAATAAGAACATGCACAGCAACCATTTGAGTCGCCATGCCCAGCAAGTCCTGACGGTCACCCAGGGCAAGGCCCATTTGCAGGGCCCTGGCAGCGATCCGTCGATTGCCCGTTCCTGGCTGCGCTGCCTCGAGGACTATCACCTCGACCCGGCCCAGAACCTGGCGCCGACGGTGCTCGAGCATGGCCGCGTGCTGGAAAGTCGCGAGCGCTTGCAGCAGGTGCTGCACATCGCCGGCAATGAAATGACCAGCCTGCACCAGCAACTCTCCGGCGCTGGCCACGCGGTGCTGCTGACCGACGCCCGGGGCGTGATCCTCAACTGCGTCACCGCCCCCAGCGAACGGAAGATTTTCGAACGGGCCGGCCTCTGGCTCGGCGCCGATTGGAGCGAAGCCTGCGAAGGCACCAACGGCATCGGCACCTGCCTGGTGGAACGCCAGGCCCTGACCATCCACCAGGAAGAACATTTTCGCGGCCGCCACACCGGCCTGACCTGCTCGGCCAGCCCGGTCTTCGACCCCCAGGGCGAGCTGCTGGCGGTGCTCGACGTGTCTTCGGCCCGGCCGGACGTGTCGCGCCAGAGCCAGTTCCACACCATGGCCCTGGTCAATCTCTCGGCGAAGATGATCGAGAGCTGCTATTTCCTGCGTTGCTTCGACAATCAATGGTTGCTGCGCTTCCACTTGCAGGCCGAGTCCGTAGGGCTGTTCAGCGAAGGCTTGATGGCGTTCGACGGCGAAGGACGGATCAGCGCGGTCAACCAGAGTGCGCTGAACCTCTTGGGGCATATTCGCGGCAGCTTGCTGGGCCAGCGGGTGGAGGACTTTTTCGACTGTTCGTTGGACGAATTACTTGGCCGCGCGAGTGTAAGTGCCAGTGCGAGCTGGCCGCTGCGCACCCGTGACGGTCGGCATTTGTTCGCCGTGTTGCGTGGTCAGCCGCGCAGCGTGCCGGTGCCGGTTGCGCCGCTGCTCAAGGCCATCGAGCCCGCCCGCCTGCCAGGCATCTGCCTGGGGGATGCGGCGTTGCAGGAGCATTTTCGCAAGGCGCTGCGGGTGTTCGAGCGCGATGTGCCGCTGCTGATCCAGGGCGAAACCGGCTCCGGCAAGGAGGCGTTTGCCAAGGCCGTGCACCACGCCAGCCAGCGCGCCGGCAAGCATTTTGTCGCCCTCAACTGCGCGGCCATCCCGGAAAGCCTGATTGAGAGCGAGCTGTTCGGCTATCGCGGCGGCAGCTTCACCGGCGCGCGCAAGGAAGGCATGCGCGGCAAGTTGCAACAGGCCGACGGCGGCACGCTGTTCCTCGATGAAATCGGCGACATGCCCCTGGCCCTGCAGACCCGTTTGCTGCGGGTACTGGAAGACCGCCAGGTGGTGCCCATCGGCGGCGAGCCCGAGGCGGTGAACGTGCGCATCATCAGCGCCACCCACCGGCAGTTGCTGGATCGGGTGCAGGACGGCAGTTTTCGTGAGGATTTGTACTACCGCCTCAACGGCCTGGAAATCCCACTACCGGCGTTGCGCGAACGCAGCGATAAGTCGCAGTTGCTGGATTTTTTGCTGGCGGAAGAGAGCGGGGCCGAGACGGTGCTCATCGACGAACCGGCGCGCCAGGCGTTGCTGGCGTTCGACTGGCCGGGCAACGTGCGGCAACTGCGCAACGTGCTGCGAACCCTCGCTGCGTTGTGCGATGGCGGGCGGATCGGGTTGGAGGACTTGCCGGCCATGATCCGCCAGCGTCCGTCGATGGCGCTGGTTGAAACGATGGCGGAGCGGCCGCTGGCGGATGCCGAGCGCCTGGCGTTGCTCGATGCGCTGGAGCGCCAGCGCTGGCACATGACCCACACCGCCGAACAACTGGGGATCAGCCGCAATACCCTCTACCGCAAGCTGCGTAAACACGCGATTGCCCGATAAAGCACTGACTGCCTTTGTGGCGAGGGGATTTATCCCCGCTGGGCTGCGCAGCAGCCCCTAAACCAGGTAACTCGGCGTGCCAGTAAGATTGAGCTCACTGCTTTAGGGCTGCTGCGCAGCCCAACGGGGATAAATCCCCTCGCCACAAAAGCCAGCTTGTACATTTATTTGTGGGAGCGAGCTTGCTCGCGATGACGTCGGCACATTCAATATCGCTGCAAGCTGATCCACCGCTATCGCGGGCAAGCCTTGCTCCCACAGAAGGCCGTCTGTGCACCGGGGGCTCAAACACAAGGTGCGATTTCCCCCTCCCTACGCTAACCTGCGGCCATGTTTACGAGGTCGACTATGCACATCCATATTCTCGGTATTTGCGGCACTTTCATGGGTTCGATGGCGGTCCTGGCCAAGGAGCTGGGTCATCACGTGACCGGCTCCGACGCCAACGTCTACCCGCCGATGAGCACTCAGCTGGAAGCTCAGGGCATCGAACTGACCCAAGGTTATGACCCGGCGCAACTGGACCCGGCGCCGGACCTGGTGGTCATCGGCAACGCCATGTCCCGTGGCAACCCGGCGGTGGAGTACGTGCTCAATAAGGGCCTGCCGTACGTGTCCGGGCCGCAGTGGCTGGCCGATCACGTGTTGCAGGGCCGTTGGGTCCTGGCCGTGGCCGGTACCCACGGCAAGACCACCACCAGCAGCATGCTCGCCTGGGTCCTGGAGCACGCGGGCATGAGCCCGGGCTTCCTGATCGGTGGCGTGCCGCAGAATTTCTCGGTGTCGGCGCGGCTGGGTGGCACGCCGTTCTTCGTGATCGAGGCCGACGAATACGACAGCGCGTTTTTCGACAAGCGCTCGAAATTCGTCCACTACCGTCCCCGCACCGCGATTCTCAACAACCTTGAGTTCGATCATGCGGACATTTTCCCCGATCTGCCGGCCATCGAGCGGCAGTTCCACCATTTGGTGCGCATCATCCCCAGCGAGGGCCTGGTGATTCACCCGACCACCGAGCCGGCCTTGCAGCGTGTGATCGAGATGGGTTGCTGGACCCCGGTGCAAACCACCGGTGCGGGTGGGCAGTGGCAGGTGAAGTTGCTCAAGGATGACGGTTCGCAGTTCGAAGTCATGTTCGAAGGTGTGTCCCAAGGCGTGGTCGAGTGGGACATGACCGGCCAGCACAACGTCGCCAACGCCCTGGCAACTTTGGCGGCGGCCCGGCATGTCGGCGTGGTGCCGTCCATGGGTATTGCCGCGTTGAGCGCGTTCAAGAGCGTGAAGCGGCGGATGGAGAAGGTCGCCGAAGTGCGCGGCATCACCATCTATGACGACTTCGCCCACCACCCGACCGCCATCGCCACCACCCTCGACGGGCTGCGCAAGCGCATCGGCGACGCGCCGCTGATCGCGATCATCGAGCCGCGTTCCAATTCCATGAAGCTCGGCGCGCACCGTGATGGCCTGCCGGAAAGCGTGGTCGATGCCGACCAGGTGATCTGGTACGCACCGGCCAACCTCGGCTGGGACCTCGGCGCCACTGCGGCGCTGTGCACGGTGCCATCGATTGTCAGCGATTCCCTGGAAGGCATCATCGAGCGCGTGAAGAGCCAGGCCCAGCCCGGCACCCACGTGGTGATCATGAGCAACGGCGGCTTCGGTGGCCTGCACGGCAAACTCGCCGAGGCGCTGAAATGAGCAATGGCCCCGAACGCATCACGCTGGCAATGACCGGTGCGTCCGGCGCCCAGTACGGCTTGCGCCTGCTCGATTGCCTGGTGCGAGAAGACCGTGAGGTGCACTTCCTCATCTCCAAGGCCGCGCAACTGGTGATGGCCACCGAGACCGACGTGACCCTGCCGGCCAAGACCCAGATGATGCAGGCCTTCCTCACCGAATACACCGGTGCGGCGGCGGGGCAGATTCGCGTGTATGGCAAGGAAGACTGGATGTCGCCGGTGGCCTCGGGCTCCGGCGCGCCGGCCGCCATGGTGGTGGTGCCGTGTTCCACCGGGACGCTGTCGGCGATTGCCACCGGGGCCTGCAACAACCTGATCGAACGGGCAGCGGACGTCACGCTCAAGGAGCGCCGCCAGTTGATCCTGGTGCCGCGGGAAGCGCCGTATTCGAGTATTCACCTGGAACATATGCTCAAGCTGTCGAACATGGGCGTGAGCATCCTGCCGGCCTCGCCGGGGTTCTATCACCAGCCGCAGACCATTGATGACCTGATCGATTTCGTGGTCGCGCGGATCCTCAATCTGCTGAACATCCCTCAAGACATGCTGCCTCGTTGGGGCGAGCACCATTTGAGCAGTGATGAATAAGCTGCTGATCGTGCTGCTGGCGCTGCAACTGACCGGCTGCGCCACCGCCCGCACCCTCGACGCCGCCAAGCCGGGGGCGCCGGTGGTGTATGCGGGCACGCGCCTGGATCTGTACGCCCTCAACGGTGGTTGCTGCGCCAAGGACCGCTTTGGTGCCGAGGCGCCGCGTTACCCGGGTCTCGATCTGCCGGGCAGTGCGCTGCTCGATACCTTGTTGTTGCCGTTGTCGTTGTTTACGGCGATAGGTGTGGGGTTTCAGGCTACTGGGGGGTTGTAGCACCCACAATAAGTGCTTGGCTTTGGATTGGTGGCGCGCCCTTCGCGAGCAAGCCCGCTCCCACAGGTGATCGTGTTCCTCCAGAAGGAATGCGGTCGAATGTGGGAGCGGGCTTGCTCGCGAAGGCGTCCGACTAGGCACCACATGACTATTTGCCGAGCTTACGCAACTCATCCGACTCCACCACCCGCACCCCATCCTGCTCTTCCAGCGCCAGACGCCACATGGCGCGGGCCAGTTGGCAGGCTTCGATGCCGTGGTACTTGCCCGGGATCAACTTGGACAAGGGCCCGGCCAGTTGCTCGGCCAGGCGCGGTTCGACGCGGTCGCCCAGCAGCAGGGAAGGCCGGCAAATGGTCAGTTGCGGCCAGCCCTGGGCCTTGAGTGCCGCCTCCATTTCACCTTTGACCCGGTTGTAGAAGATCGATGACTTGGCGTCGGCCCCCAGCGCGCTGATCACCACCAGGTGCCGTGCGCCCAGTTCCCGGGCGCGCTTGGCAAACGTCACCACCAGGTCCAGGTCCACCGCGCGGAAGGCTGCTTCGGAGCCGGCTTTCTTGATGGTCGTGCCGAGGCAGCAGAAGGCGATGTCGACCTGGCCACTGAGTTGTGGCAGCACCTGGGCCGGCTCCCCAACCGGGTTTTCCAAGTGTGGATGTTCAGCCAGTGGCCGGCGTGAAGGCGCCAAGACGCGAGTGATGGTTGGCTCGTTGAGCAGCCGGTCCAGTAGGTGTTCCCCGGTCAGCCCGGTCGCACCGGCGAGCAAAACATGCTGAGGCGTCAAGTACATAGTGTTTCCCCCTTGATACGGTTCAGCTTAGTTGCTCTTTGTCGCCTCGTCGTTCAATGCAGCACTTTGCAATGCTTTACGTGCCTGCTGTTTGCGCAGCAGTTGCCAGTGGGAAAGGACCGTCCTCGGCGCCCACATCTGGGGTTCGGAGGCTTCGAAATTGTCGGCCTGTTCGCGCTCGGCCACGGTGGCCTTGGCCCGCTTGAAGGCCTGCTCCAGGTCGTCGGTCTGGTTCAATGCCTGGGCGAACAACGCATCGCCGAAATAGGTGAAGTTGGCCTCCTCGGAGCAGCCGAAGGACACTCGGTCGGCGCGGGAGGCGGTCATGATCAGCGTGCGTTCATCCTTGAGCGCCGGGATGAAGCCGCCGGAATAACAGGCCGAGATCACCACGATCTTGTCGCGGTTCTTCAGCGGCGCCAGGACCACGGCCAGTTCATCGGCGGGCAGGTCGGCCAGTTCCATGCGCGGCTGGTCGAGCACCAGTTCATGTTCGCTGGTGCCGTGGCTGGTCAGGTAGATGAAAATCAAGTCTTCCGGACCACTGCGTTCGGCCAGGGTGGCGGCGGCGCGGCGCAGGCTTTCGCGGCTGGCCATGGGCCGGTCGCCGAGGTGATCGCGGTGGTTCACCAGGCGGATCTGGCCGAATGCGCCGAAACGGCTGGTGAGCATGTTGGCGACATAGTCGGATTCGCGCAGGAACACGCTTTGCTTGCCGTCGCCACCCAGGGTCAGGCTGTACAGCTCCACCGCCGGGGTCGAGGCCGGGATGTTGGCCAGGGCGTCCTCGAGCAGGCGGCCCTGGGCCAGCAGGCCGAGTTCGAGGACATCCGGCAGCAGCCTGCCGTCCGCGTCGCGCACCCGTTGGCCGTTGGCCCAGGTGCCGCTTTGCACGGTGCCATCGGTCAGCACCAGGGTGCCGCGCCCATGGTAGCTGTCGCTTTCGAACTGGCCGACGTAAAAACTGCCGTCGGGCAGGTTCAGGCGGCCCTCGCCGGTAAAGCGCCAATCATTGAATTGACCGAGGTAGTGGCTGCCGTCGGCACCGATCAGTTCGCCCTTGCCGGTCAGTGCGCCATCCTTGAACTGGCCGATCCAGACGTCGCCGTCGGCATTTTCGTAGCGACCGCGACCGTTGAGCTGGTTGTTCTTGAAGCCGCCGATGTAGACATCGCCATCGGCGCTGTTGAAGGTGCCCTTGCCTTGCAGTTGCCCGTCGACAAAATGGCCGGTGAACTGGTTGCCGCTGGCGTCGAAGCGCTGGCCTTCGCCGTTGGGCTTGCCGTTGACGAACGGGCCCTGGTACTGGCTGCCGTCGTCGAGTTCCAGGCGTCCGAGGCCGGTGTAGCGGTCGGCCTTGAACTCGCCCCGGTAGGTCATGCCGTTTTCCTTGAGCGTCCCTTCACCGTCCCGTCGCCCCAGCTTGAAGCCGCCAGTGTAGCTGCTGGTCGGTGTGGTCAGGCTGCCCTGGCCGTGGAACAGGCCTTGCTGGAGTTGGCCGCGATAGACCTCGCCATTGCTGCCATGCCATTCCCCGGTGCCGTGCCACTGGCCTTTGTCGAACTGCCCGGCGTACCAGCTGCCATTGGGGTAATCGATGCGCCCCTGGCCTTGCAGCAACCCGTCCACCAGGTCGCCGCGATAGCGGCCGCCGTCGGGCAGGCGCGCGTCGGGAGGCAGCGGCGATTCGCTGTTGCCACAGGCGGTGAGCAGCAGGGTCAGGGTCAGTGGGACGAATAAGCGCATAACGGGATCCAGGTCATCAGGCCACGAGTATGCCGCAGCTATGCCCCTTGGATACAGAGAAGCGATGCGAAACTGCCTGAGCGGTTTCGCGACCGCGCAGGTTTACACGAAGCAGAGCGACAGCGGCTCGGCGATGTAGGCCGGTTTTTCCGAACCTTCGATCTCCAGCGTGGCGGTGGCCTTGAGCAGCCATTGGCCAGGTTTTTTCTCGGTGACTTCCACCAGGTCGACCTTGAGCCGGACCTTGGAATCGACCTTCACCGGTTGGATGAAGCGCACGCTGTCCAGCCCGTAGTTGACGACCATTTTCACGCCCTCGGGCAGGATCAGGATGTCTTCCATCAGCTTGGGCATCAGCGACAGCGACAGGAAACCGTGGGCGATGGTGCTGCCAAACGGGGTCTGCGCGGCCTTGACCGGATCGACGTGGATGAACTGAAAGTCGCCAGTGGCTTCGGCGAACAGGTTGATGCGCTCCTGGTCGATGGTGAGCCATTCGGAACGTCCAAGTTCCTTGCCGACATAATCTTTGAGCGCTGCAACGGGGACGTAGGGCATTGAGACTCTCCTTGGGTTCATCGGTTTTACTTTTTCTGGAACGGGGATTGGCGTCCCCGGAGAACCACTGTAGATCAACATGGCGCGCCGGGAAGGTCATCGACCATGCTTTTTACGAATGCCGAACCATAGCGCGGGCGTGTTTAAATGTGTCGTCTGGTTACTCCCTGTAGGAGCTGCCGAAGGCTGCGATCTTTTGATTTGTTGATTTTTCGCTTCAGACTCAATTGGCAGGGGAAAGATCGCAGCCTCGTTGCACTCGGCAGCTCCTACAGGCAGCTTCTGCAGGTGGTTTCTACGGGGCGGGGTTCATGGGTGTTTGTGGGGGAGAGAGCGGATGTTGCTACGGGGCCTGACCTGGCTGGTGCTGTTTCAATTGCTGGGCACTGCGATCAATCATTTGTTCTTGCCGGTGCTGCCGGGGCCGATCATTGGTCTGCTGCTGTTGCTGGGTTATCTGGTGGTGCGCGGCGAAGTCAGCGAGCCGTTGAACCTGGCCGCCAGTAGCCTGTTGCGTTATCTGCCCTTGCTGCTGGTGCCGCCCGCCGTGGGGGTGATGGTCTACGCCGGGGCGATTGCCGCCGATTTCTGGGCCATCGTCGGCGCGTTGACCTTGTCGCTGGTGCTGTCCGTGGCGTTGACGGGGGTGCTGATGCAGCGCCTGGCCCGGCGTCACGTCGCCGCCCCGGAGGACAGCCAATGATGCTCGACTGGCAAGGTGCCTGGACCTCGGTGATTCACCATCCGCTGTTCGGCATCGGCATTACCCTGGGCGCCTATCAACTGGTGCTGGCGGCGTTCGAAAAGACTCGCTGGGTGTTCCTGCAACCGGTGCTGATGTCGATGGTACTGTTGATCGTCGTGCTCGTCGGTTGCGGCATCGACTATGCCGAATACCGCAAGAGCACCGAGATCCTCAGCATCTTGCTGGGCCCGGCCACGGTCGCCCTGGCGGTGCCGCTGTATTTGAACCTGCGACGGATCCGGCAGTTGTTCTGGCCGATTTTTACTACGCTGGTGATAGCTGGGGTGTTTGCCACGGGCTCTGCGGTGGTGTTGGGCTGGGCCTTCGGTGCCGAGCACATGATTCTGATGACCATGGCGCCCAAGTCCGTGACTTCGCCGATCGCCATGCTGGTGGCCGAGCAGATCGGCGGTGTGGCGGCGATGGCGGCGGTGTTCGTGTTGATCACCGGTGTGCTTGGGGCGATTCTCGGCCCGAGCATTTTGACCCGGTTGGGTGTCCATAGCCCTGAGGCCCGGGGCATGGCCCTGGGGCTGGCGGCCCATGCCGTGGGCACGTCGGTGGCGTTGCAGGAAAGCGAGGAAACCGGCGCCTTTGCGGCGCTGGCGATGAGTCTGATGGGCGTGGCCACGGCGGTGTTGCTGCCGTTGGTGGTGTCGATGACGGTTTAAGGAATTGGTTATGAGCTTGCCGCTTTTCCCGTTGAACACCGTGCTGTTCCCCGGTTGCATCCTCGACTTGCAGATTTTCGAGGCGCGCTACCTCGACATGATCGGGCGCTGCATGAAAAAGGGCGAAGGCTTCGGCGTGGTGTGCATCCTCGATGGCGAGGAAGTCGGCATCGCGCCTGAAGGCTATGCGCGGGTCGGTTGTGAGGCGCGCATCACCGATTTCTCCCAGCAGGACAATGGTCTGCTGGGCATTCGCGTGCAGGGCGGGCGGCGCTTTATCGTCCATGGCAGCAGCGTCCAGGCGGATCAACTGACCGTCGCCGAGGTCGAGTGGCTGGAGGAAGAGCCGGAGCAACCGCTGCAAGAGGAAGACGCCGACCTGGTGGCGCTGCTCAAGGCCCTGGCCGAGCACCCGATGGTCGAGGCGCTGAACATGGGCACCGAAGCGACCGGCCAGCAATCGCTGGCCAATCAACTGGCCTACCTGCTGCCGTTCAACGAGCTGGACAAGATCGACCTGCTGCAACTCGACGACCCGCAACAGCGCCTGGATGCGATCCAGGCGTTGCTCGATGAGTTGCAGGGCGAACTCTTCGCCTGACACCCCTCATATCCACTGAACAACACCGACCCTGTGGGAGCGGGCTTGCTCGCGAATGCGGTGTGTCATTCACTATTGATGTTGACTGATCCACCGCTTTCGCGAGCAAGCCCGCTCCCACAGAGTTTGGTGGTGAACTTTGATTCTGTGTTCACCCCCCTTTCGGTCGATCAGGCCAACGCCTTATCCAGTGCTTTTTCGATTTCGCTCTTGATCGTGCCGCTCATGGCCGACATCAACATGCCCAGTTCCACGTCGACGCGGATCGAGTCCTCGCCCACATGCACTTCGCCCTTGACCCCGGAACGCTTGAGTTTCAGGGTGTCGCCCACCCACTGCGGCTCCAGGCCATAGCTGTCGGACAACTTCTGCGCCAGCTTGTCGGCTTTCTCTCGCGCCGCTTCCTTGCCCAGGCCATGGGCACGCTCAACAGTTATACGGGCCATCGGGTGACTCCTGTTTTATCGGGACTTGCCTGAACGTTTCAAACCCTGGCTGCGTCAAAACGTCCCGGCGGTAGCCCATCTTACCTTCAGCCTTGCCAAGACAAAGCCCTCTACCGGGATTAGAATGTCCCGCATTCTTTTTTGGTGACCGCGATATGACTGATCAGCGCAAAGGCAGCGATGCCGAACCCACCACTCACTTCGGCTTCAAGAACGTGCCGGAAAGCCAGAAAGCGGAAAAAGTCGCCGAGGTTTTCCACTCCGTAGCCGCCAAGTATGACTTGATGAACGACCTGCTCTCGGGCGGCATGCACCGCCTGTGGAAGCGTTTCGCGATCGAGCTGTCGGGCGTGCGCAGCGGCAATCGCGTGCTGGACATCGCCGGTGGCACGGGTGACCTGACGAAGAAGTTTTCCCACATTGTCGGGCCGACCGGCCAGGTGGTCCTGGCCGACATCAACGAATCCATGCTCAAGGTCGGTCGCGACCGCCTGCTGGACCTGGGTGTGGCCGGCAATGTCGAGTTCGTCCAGGCCGACGCTGAAAAGCTGCCGTTCCCCGACAACCATTTCGACTGCGTGACCATCGCCTTCGGCCTGCGCAACGTCACCCACAAGGAAGATGCCCTGCGTTCGATGCTGCGCGTGCTCAAGCCCGGTGGCCGCCTGCTGGTGCTGGAGTTCTCCAAGCCGACCAACGCGCTGATGTCCAAGGCCTATGACGCCTACTCGTTCGCCTTCATGCCGCTGATGGGCAAGCTGATCACCAATGACTCGGAAAGCTATCGCTACCTGGCCGAATCGATCCGCATGCACCCGAACCAGGAAACCCTGAAGTCGATGATGGTCGAGGCCGGTTTCGACCGCGTGACCTACCACAACATGACCGCGGGCATCGTCGCCCTGCATCGCGGCATCAAACCCTGATGCTGCTCACCGGCCTGCTCGCCAGCGTCGAACTGGGCCTCAACCGGGTGCTGCGCCTGGACAGCACGGCGCTCGCGCGCCTGGCACACTTGAGCGGCAGCGTGATTGCCGTGGACTGTCGCAGCCCGGCGTTGCGGTTGTTCATCCTGCCCAGCGATGAAGGCCTGCTGCTCGCCGCGCACTGGGAGGCCGAAGCGGATTGCACGCTGCGCGCCCCGGCGTCGAGCCTGCTGAACCTGGCCCTGGGCAAGGACAAGACCGCGGTGCTGCACCGCCCCGACGTGGAGCTCGACGGCGACAGCGGCGTACTGCTGGAGCTGGCGGCGATTCTCCAGGACCTGGAGCTGGACTGGGAATACGAAGTGTCCCGCTGGATCGGTCCGGTGGCGACCCAATTGCTCAGCGGCCATTTGCGTAGCCGCAGCCGCTGGTATCGCCAGGGCTTCGCCAGCCTGGGACAGAATCTGAGTGAATACCTGGCCGAAGAATCGCGTACCCTCGTAGGCCAACGCGAAGCACAAGCCCGTTTTAATGAACTGGACCAGATCAAACTTGACCTGGAACGTCTCGAGGCGCGTTTCGAGCGCCTTTCCCGATCCCTTGAAACCAAGCGATAACGCATGAAGCTGCTTGCCGTCCGCCGTTTGTTGCGCATCCAGCGCGTCGTGATCCGCTACCGCCTCGATGACCTGCTGTTCGCCCTGCCGTTGCCCTGGTTTCTGTTGGCATTGCGCTTCGTGCTGCCGTGGCGCTGGTTCCCCCGGCGAACGCTGGACCTGAGTCGCGGCGCGCGCTTGCGCCTGGCCTTGCAGGACCTGGGGCCGATCTTCATCAAGTTCGGGCAGATCCTTTCGACCCGGCGCGACCTGTTGCCCGAAGACATCGCCGATGAACTGATGCGCCTGCAAGACCGCGTGCCGCCGTTCGATTCCAAGGTGTCGGTGGCGCTGATCGAGGAACAACTGGGCAAGAAGATCAGCGAAGTCTTCAGCCGCTTCGACGTCGAGCCCCTGGCCTCGGCCTCCGTGGCCCAGGTTCACGCCGCCCAGCTCAAGAGCGGCGAAGAAGTGGTGGTCAAGGTCATTCGCCCGGGCCTCAAGCCGATCATCGCCCAGGATCTGGCGTGGCTGTTCATCCTCGCTCGCGCCGCCGAACGGTTGTCGGCCGATGCCCGCCTGCTGCACCCGGTGGACGTGGTCCAGGACTACGAAAAAACCATCTACGACGAACTCGACCTGCTGCGCGAGGCGGCCAACGCCAGCCAACTGCGTCGCAACTTCGAAGGCTCGCCGCTGCTCTATGTGCCGCAAGTCTATTGGGACTGGTGCCGGCCGAAAGTGCTGGTGATGGAGCGCATCTACGGCATCCAGGTGACTGACCTGGCGACCCTGGCCGACCAGCGCACCGACATGAAGATGCTCGCCGAACGCGGCGTGGAAATCTTCTTCACCCAGGTATTTCGCGACAGCTTCTTCCACGCCGACATGCACCCGGGCAACATCTTCGTCAGCACAGTGCAGCCGTGGAGCCCGCAATACATTGCCATCGACTGCGGCATCGTCGGCAGCCTGACCCCCGAAGACCAGGACTATCTGGCGCGCAACCTGTTCGCCTTCTTCAAGCGTGACTACCGTCGCGTCGCCCAGTTGCACATCGATTCGGGCTGGGTGCCGGCCGAGACCAAGCTCAACGAATTCGAAGCGGCGATCCGTACCGTGTGCGAACCGATCTTCGAAAAACCGTTAAAAGATATTTCCTTCGGCCAGGTGCTGATGCGCCTGTTCCAGACCGCGCGACGCTTCAACATGGAAGTCCAGCCACAGTTGGTGCTGTTGCAGAAAACCCTGCTGAACATCGAAGGCCTCGGCCGTCAGTTGTACCCGGACCTCGACCTGTGGAACACCGCCCAGCCGTTCCTCGAACGCTGGATGCGCGAGCGCGTCAGCCCCAAGACCTTGCTGGGCAACGTGCAAAGCCAGTTCGAGCAGCTCCCGCACCTGGCCAACATGACCCGCGACCTGCTCGAACGCATGTCCCAACCCCACGCACACGACCCGGCGCCGCCGTGGCACCGACGCAAGGATGACTGGTTCCTGCGGCTGCTTGGCGCGGCTCACCTGGGAGGTGGCGCAATGCTGGCGGCTGGTGGACCGTTGAGCGAATTGGGCCATTGGCCCGCCGGAATCATGGTGATCGTTGGTTTGTATCTGGTCGTTCGCCGATAGCCAGCACCGGTTCGCGCTGGCACACTGTTTCAACGCTGGGCCCGCCGACGTCAGGTGCGCGGCCCATGGTCGGAGTCAAAGATGAAAAACTGGCAGGACGAGATCAAATGGGACGCTGACGGCCTGGTGCCGGCCATCGCCCAGGACCACAAGACCGGGCGCGTATTGATGATGGCCTGGATGAACCGCGAAGCGCTGGCCTTGACCGCCGCCGAGAACCGCGCCATCTATTGGTCACGTTCCCGTGGCAAGCTGTGGCGCAAAGGTGAAGAGTCCGGGCACGTGCAGCACCTGCATGAGATGCGCCTGGACTGCGACGGCGACGTCATCATCCTGATGGTCGAGCAAGTCGGTGAGATTGCCTGCCACACCGGCCGTCAAAGCTGCTTCTATCGCGTCTTCGAGAACGGCGACTGGAAAACCGTCGACCCGGTGCTCAAGGACCCGCACGCCATTTATTCAGGACATACCCATGAGTGACACCCTGACCCGCCTGGCCCAGGTGCTGGAAGAGCGCAAGGGCGCCGCGGCCGACAGTTCCTATGTCGCCAGCCTGTACCACAAGGGCTTGAACAAGATTCTGGAGAAAGTCGGCGAAGAGTCGGTCGAGACCATCATCGCCGCCAAGGACGCCGCCATCAGTGGCGATTGCAGCGACGTGATCTACGAGACCGCCGACCTGTGGTTCCACAGCCTGGTCATGCTGGCCCAACTTGGGCAGCATCCGCAGGCCGTACTGGATGAACTGGACCGTCGCTTCGGTCTGTCCGGGCACGTCGAGAAAGCCTCGCGCCCGTCCGCCTGATCAACTTTTGAGAGGAATAGCCACATGGGTATTTTTGACTGGAAACACTGGGTCGTCATCCTGGTCGTCGTGGTGCTGGTGTTCGGTACCAAGAAACTGAAAAACCTCGGCACCGATGTCGGCGAGTCGATCAAGGGTTTTCGCAAGGCCATGAACGATGATGAGAAACCGGCCGATCCGACGACAGGCCAGGCTCAGGCCGCACAACCGACCCAACCGGTACACCCACAGGCCACCCAGCCGGTGAATGCGCCGAATACCATCGACGTGCAGGCCCAGAAAGTCGAAGAGCCCATCCGCAAAGACTCGTGAGCACTGACTAATGTTTGGGATCAGCTTCACTGAACTGCTGCTCGTCGGCCTCGTCGCCCTGCTGGTACTGGGCCCCGAGCGTCTGCCGGGGGCTGCGCGCACCGCCGGTCTGTGGATCGGGCGCCTGAAGCGCAGCTTCAATGCGATCAAACAGGAAGTTGAACGTGAAATCGGTGCCGACGACATCCGTCGGCAACTTCACAACGAACATATTCTGTCCCTGGAACAGGAAGCGCGGAAAATCTTCACGCCGACCCAACAGGAACCGACGCCTGTTCAGCCCGTGGCCGAACAGGCGATTGCGCCCCAGGCACCCGTGGATGGCGTGGGGTCGGCGGCTGAACCAACGCCAGTGACACCGACGGTAGCGGACGCAGCGCCCGCTGCTGTCCCTGCGCCTAACGACCCTACTTTGCCGCCGCGAGCCCCATGAGCGATCTCCCTGAAAACGACCAGCCGATGCCGCTGGTATCGCACCTCACCGAGTTGCGCACCCGCCTGCTGCGTTGTGTCGCGGCGGTTTTCATCATCTTCGCCGGACTGTTTTCCTTCACCCAGCAGATCTACACCTTCGTCTCCACGCCGCTGCGCCAGTACCTGCCGGTAGGGGCGACAATGATCGCCACCGACGTGTCGTCGCCGTTCCTGACGCCACTGAAGCTGACGATGATGGTCTCGCTGTTCCTGGCGATCCCGGTGATCCTGCACCAGATCTGGGGCTTCATCGCGCCGGGCCTGTACAAGCACGAAAAACGCATCGCCGTGCCGCTGTTGGTGTCCAGCATCCTGCTGTTCTACACCGGCATGGCCTTCGCCTATTACCTGGTGTTCCCGCTGATCTTCAAGTTCTTCGCTGCCGCCACCCCGGCGGGCGTGGAAATGATGACCGACATCAGCAGCTACCTGGATTTCGTCATGACGCTGTTCTTCGCCTTCGGCGTGGCGTTCGAAATCCCGGTGGCCGTGGTGCTCCTGGTGTGGATCGGCGTGGTCGACGTGGCCTATTTGAAGAAGATCCGCCCCTACGTGATCATCGGCTGCTTCGTGGTCGGCATGATCCTGACCCCGCCGGACATCTTCTCCCAGACCTTGCTGGCTGTGCCGATGTGGCTGCTGTTCGAGATCGGCATCCTGTTCGGTGGCCTGGTACGCAAGCGCCGGGCAGAAGAACCCGAGGAACAGCCGGTCGATGACCACAACGACCAGCCGCCAGCGACCCAAGCGTGAACCTGCTGCTGCTCGAAGAGGCCGACTTCATCGGGCCTGACCGCGTGGTCCTGAGCGATCGCCGGTTGACCCACATGCAGGAAGTCCATCGCAGCGCCGTCGGTGACAGCCTGCGCGTCGGGCGCATCGGCGGGCTGATGGGCACCGCCCAGGTGCTGCGCCTGGAAGCCCGCGAGGCCGAACTGCAAGTGACCCTCGACCAGCCTCCACCGGCCAAGTTGCCGCTGACCCTGGTGCTGGCCCTGCCGCGTCCGAAAATGCTCCGGAGGGTGTTCCAGACCGTCGCCACCATGGGCGTGCCGCGTGTGGTGCTGGTCAACAGCTATCGCGTGGAAAAGAGCTTTTGGCAGACACCGTTCCTCGAACCCGAGGCCATCCGCGAGCAACTGATCCTGGGCCTGGAACAAGCCCGGGACAGCGTGTTGCCTGAGGTGGTTATCGAGAAACGCTTCAAACCCTTCGTCGAGGACCGCCTGCCGGCCATCACCGACGGCACCTTGGGCCTGGTCGGTCACCCCGGCAACTACCCGCCCTGCCCTCGCGCGCTGACCGAACCGGTGACCTTGGCCATCGGGCCCGAAGGCGGTTGGATTCCCTACGAGATCGACCTGCTGGGCAAGGCCGGCTTGCAACCGGTACAACTGGGTGAGCGGATCCTGCGGGTCGAGACCGCGGTTACAGCGCTGCTCGCACGACTGTTCTGACCCCTTTGGTTTGCGACGGTATTCCAAACGCATCTAACTCATTTCTCCTGCTCCCCCTTTATGAGCCGATAGTGCTTTATACAAAGCAATTCCGCCCTTCAAGGGAGTATCAGCATGTTCCAATGGCTAGGTAACGTAGGCGTTAATCGCAAACTCGGCTTCGGTTTCGGCCTGGTACTGTTGTTGACCGTGATGATCGCCTTCACCGGCTGGACCGGCCTGGGTAAGGTGATTGCCCACGGCGACACGCTGGGGCTCATCGCCAGCCTGAACGACCTGACCAAGGACCTGCGCTCCGCGCGCATGGATTACGACGCGACCCGCGGCGAGAAAGGTCCAGGTGACCTCAACGATCTCCTCGGTAAATTGGAGCCTGGGCTACAGGCTGCTCGCCAATCGATCGAGGAATCGGCCGACGTGGCGCTCATCGACAAGCAACTGGCGGCTGTCGCCGAGTACAGGACTGTCGTTGCCGAATTGGTCCGCGCCAACGTCAGTCGAGAGAATGCGCGCAGCAAACTGGGCGCCAGCGCCGATAACGCCGTGGCCCGAGTCGCCAGCGTTGAAAATGCCATACGGCAAAGCGACAACGCGGCTCAACTCGACAGCATGGTGAGCCTGAGCAAGGCCATCCAGCAAGCCCGCTATCAGGTTCGCGGCTACACCTACAGCGGCCAGGCCGACGCCGAGCAGCCGGCCTTGGATGCCATCGATAACGCGCTGAAAGCGCTCGGCGACCTGCCGGCCCAACTACCCGCTGAACACGCCGCCAACCTGCAACAGGCCAGT
Source organism: Pseudomonas sp. CFII68 (assembly GCF_000416195.1). NCBI lineage: Bacteria > Pseudomonadati > Pseudomonadota > Gammaproteobacteria > Pseudomonadales > Pseudomonadaceae > Pseudomonas > Pseudomonas sp. CFII68. The sequence continues at coordinate 3,333 of NZ_ATLN01000113.1, read as the reverse complement.
GAGTCGTTCAAGGCCTATCGTGCCGCGATCAGCCAGTTCCATGAAGCCCAGACCGCCAGCGCTGCCGCCATCAAGCGCATGTCCGACTTGGGGGTTGTGCTACGCGGGGCCAGTAGAGACATCACGCTGTCCCAAACGGACGTGCGCGACCACGAGGCCACCCGAGCCAACCTCCTCCTGATCTCGGCCGCCGCGTTGGCCCTGCTGTTCGGGGTGATCGCTGCCATGGCGATCACCCGGCAGATCGTCACCCCGCTGGAGCAGACCCTGAAGGTTGCCGAGCGCGTGGCGGCAGGCGACCTGACCCACAACCTCAGCTCCGAGCGACGCGACGAGCTGGGCCAGCTACAGCGTGCCATGCAGAGCATGACCGTGGGTCTGCGGCAATTGATCGGCGGCATCAGCGACGGCGTCACGCAAATCGCCAGCGCCGCCGAACAGCTTTCAGCCGTGACCGAACAGACCAGCGCCGGGGTCAACAGCCAGAAAGTGGAAACCGACCAGGTCGCCACCGCCATGCACGAAATGACCGCCACGGTGCAGGAAGTGGCGCGTAATGCCGAGCAAGCGAGCGAAGCAACGGTCGCCGCGGACCAACAGGCTCGCGAAGGCGAAAAGGTGGTCGGTGAAGCCATCGCCCAGATCGAGCGCTTGTCCAACGCGGTGGCCAATTCCACCGAAGCCATGGGCCACCTCAAACGCGAGAGCGACAAGATCGGCAGCGTCCTGGACGTGATCAAGTCCGTGGCCCAGCAAACCAACCTGCTGGCCCTCAACGCGGCCATCGAGGCGGCCCGGGCCGGTGAAGCCGGGCGTGGTTTCGCGGTGGTGGCCGACGAGGTGCGCAGCCTGGCCCAGCGCACCCAGAAGTCCACCGAAGAGATCGAGCAACTGGTCCTTGGCCTGCAGACCGGAACCGAACAGGTCGCGTCCAGCCTGGACAACAGCCGCAACCTGACCGACAGCAGCGTCGAACTGACCCGCCGGGCCGGTAGCTCACTGGAAAACATCACCCGCACGGTCTCGGCGATCCAGTCGATGAACCAACAGATCGCCGCCGCTGCCGAGCAGCAGAGCGCCGTGGCCGAAGAGATCAACCGCAGCGTCGTGAACGTTCGCGACGTGTCCGAACAAACCGCCTCCTCCAGTGAGGAAACCGCCGCCTCCAGCGCCGAGCTGGCACGGCTGGGGGTTCATTTGCAGACGCTGGTAGGACGTTTCAAAGTCTAAGCACCGAAAAAGCGGGAACACGTGGCGAGGCAGCTTGCTCGCTACGCAAAGCAACTGACGCCTACTCGCTACAGATCCCTTCCAACCGGTCGATATAACTTCCAGCATATAAACTCAACGCTGCTGGGAGTAACGGCATGTTCCGATGGCTAGGTAACATAGGCGTCAATCGCAAACTTGGTTTCGGCTTCGGCCTGGTGCTGTTCCTGACCGTGATCATCGCCTTCACCGGCTGGAGCGGCTTGGGTAACGTGATCAGCCGTGGCGACAAACTGGGGTTCATTGCCAGCCTGAACGATTTGACCAAGGACTTGCGCCTCGCCCGCATGGACTACTACACCACACGGGGCGAGAACGGCCCGCAGCAAGTCAACGACCTGATTGACAAACTCGAAGCAGGGCTGAAGACCGCCCGCCAACTGATTGAGCAACCGGCCGATGTAGCGCTGATCGATAAACAATTGGCCGCCGTTGCCGAGTATAAAAGCGCCTTCGCCGAGATGACCCGCGCTACCGTTAGCCGTGAAGATGCCCGCAGCAAACTTGGCGCCAGTGCCGACAACGCCGTGGCCCGCGTCACTGAAGTAGAGAAATCGCTACTGCAAGGCGACAGCGTCGCCCAGTTCAACAGCGTTGTGACCCTGAGCAAGGCGGTCCAGCAAGCGCGCTATCAAGTTCGCGGCTATACCTACAGCGGCAAGAACGAAGCCCAGCAACCGGCCCTTGAGGCCATCGACAATGTCCTCAAACTTCTCGCACGCTTGCCAGAGCAATTGCCCGAGGAGCATGCCGCCAACCTGCAACAGGCCAACGACTCGATCAATGCCTACCGCACAGCGGTCAGCCAGTTCCGCGACTCCCAGATTGATAACGCCGCGGCACTCAAGCGCATGGCATCACAAGGCGACGTATTGATCGACGCCAGCCAAAAGCTGACAGCGTCCCAGACGGCCGTTCGCGACCACGACGCAGCCAAGGCCAAGACCTTCCTGGCATCGGCTGCCGTGCTCGCGTTGCTGTTCGGTGTCATCGCTGCCTTGGTCATCACCCGGCAGATCGTCGCCCCCCTGGGCCAGACCCTCAAGATCGCCGAACGTGTGGCGGCGGGTGACTTGACCCACAACCTCAACTCCGACCGCCGCGACGAACTGGGCCAGCTGCAGCGCGCCATGCAGAGCATGACCGTGGGTCTGCGGCAATTGATCGGCGGCATCAGCGAGGGCGTCACGCAAATCGCCAGCGCCGCCGAGCAGCTTTCAGCCGTGACCGAACAGACCAGCGCCGGGGTCAACAGCCAGAAAGTGGAAACCGACCAGGTCGCCACCGCCATGCACGAAATGACCGCCACGGTGCAGGAAGTGGCCCGCAATGCCGAAGAAGCCTCCGAGGCCGCAGCCGCTGCCGATGCCCAGGCGCGCGAAGGCGACAAGGTGGTCGGAGAAGCGATTGCCCAAATCGAACGCCTGGCACTCGAAGTCGGTAACTCCACCACCGCCATGGGCGATTTGAAGCGAGAAAGCGACAAGATCGGCAGTGTGCTGGACGTGATCAAGTCCGTCGCCCAACAGACCAACCTGCTGGCCCTCAACGCGGCAATCGAGGCGGCTCGCGCGGGAGAAGCCGGTCGTGGTTTCGCCGTGGTGGCCGACGAGGTTCGCAGCCTGGCCCAGCGCACCCAGAAATCCACTGAAGAAATCGAGCAACTGATCGTCGGCCTGCAATCAGGCACCGAACAGGTCGCGACCACCCTGGACAACAGCCGCAACCTGACCGACAGCAGCGTCGAACTGACCCGCCGTGCGGGGGGCTCGTTGGAGAACATCACTCGTACGGTCTCGGCGATCCAGTCGATGAACCAGCAGATCGCCGCCGCCGCCGAGCAGCAGAGTGCGGTGGCTGAGGAGATCAACCGTAGCGTGCTGAATGTGCGTGATGTGTCGGAGCAAACGGCGTCGTCCAGTGAGGAGACTGCCGCCTCCAGTGCTGAGCTGGCGCGGCTGGGGGTGCATTTGCAGACGTTGGTGGGGCGGTTTCGGGTTTGATGCCTTGCGGCTGCCTTACTTAGGATTTGTGTGTATATCCGTTTTTTTGTAACGGCGGCTT
>NZ_ATLN01000112.1:0-148044 GCF_000416195.1 Pseudomonas sp. CFII68 | reverse complement strand
CTCGAGGCGCAGTTGATCGCGCATCAGCCGGTCACGCATGCGCATCACCAATCGGCGATGCAGGCTTTCGACCCGACGCACCAGGTCGCCGGCATCCGGCGCCAGCAGTTCGGCGGCGGCGGACGGGGTCGGGGCGCGGACGTCGGCGACGAAATCGCTGATGGACACGTCGGTTTCATGGCCCACGGCGCTGACGATCGGCGTGACGCAGGCATCCACTGCCCGGGCCACGGCTTCTTCGTTGAAGCACCACAAGTCTTCCAGCGAACCACCGCCCCGGGCCAGGATCAACGCGTCGAAACCACGGGCATCGGCCAGTTTCAGGGCGCGGACGATTTGCGCGGTGGCTTCGCGGCCTTGCACGGCGGTGGGGATCAGCGTCAGGGCAATCTGCGGCGCGCGGCGGCGGAACACGCTGATGATGTCGCGGATCACCGCGCCGGTGGGCGAGCTGATGATGCCGATGCGTTGCGGATGGGCCGGCAGCGGCACCTTGCGCTCGGCACTGAACAGGCCTTCGGCGCTGAGTTTTTCCTTCAAGGCATCGAAGGCCAGGCGCAGGGCGCCATCGCCGGCCGGCTCGACGGTGTCGAGGATCAATTGATAGTCGCCACGGCCTTCGAACAGCGAGACTTTGCCGCGCACTTTCACCGCCAGCCCGTCCTTCAAGGCCTGGCGCACCCGCGCGGCATTCTGCCGGAACAGCGCGCAACGCACCTGGGCGCCACTGTCCTTGAGGGTGAAGTACACATGGCCAGAGGCCGGGCGGGCGAGGTTGGAGATTTCGCCCTCGACCCAGATGTTGCTGAACACGTCTTCAAGCAACACCCGCGCACGGCCGTTGAGCTGGCTGACAGTCAGGACCTCACGGTCCAGGCCCAGTCGGGCAAAGGGATCTTTAATCATGGGCGGCATGATAAGGGGATTCGCAGGGGAATCTCCATGTGTACAGATAATTCCTCCTGTGCACTGCCTGTCAGACTGAGTCGCCGCCTTCGCGAGCAAGCCCGCTCCCACAGGTACAGCATCAATCTTGAAATCGCCGATATCCCCTGTGGGAGCGGGCTTGCTCGCGAAGGCGCTAGGTCTGTCACCACAAATGCTGGATATGCCCCCGACCTCTGGCTAAAGTCCCCGCTCTCCTCATCAAGGAAGTGCCGGATGAATCTTCTCCCATGGCTGGGCCAATGGGCCTTCGCCCCCATGGAATGGCTGGTGATCGGCTCGGCCATTGCCCTGGCCTACATCGTGTTCGGCATTGCCGGGTTCGGCACGGCGCTGGTGGCCGCGCCCATCCTGCTGCTGTTCATGCCGCTGTCGAAAATCGTCCCGCTGCTGGTCTTGCTCGATTTCGTCGCGGCCTTCGGCAACTTGCTGCCCTCGCGCCGAGATGTGTCCCGGCCGGAGCTGCTGCGGTTGCTGCCGTGCATGGCACTGGGTTGCACCCTCGGGGTGATTTTCCTGCTCAACCTCAAGTCCGACCTGTTGTTGCTGTTGATGGGGCTGTTCATCAGCTGCTATGCGATCTACAGCCTGTTGATAAAAACCCGGCCGACGCAGTTGTCGTCTCTGTGGGCGGTTCCGATGGGCACGGTGGGCGGGATGTTCGGCGCGTTGTTTGGCAGTGGCGGCTTTTTATATGCCATCTATCTGAACAGTCGCTTGCCCAAGGACGCGGCCCGAGCCACGCAAAGTGCCCTGATCAGTTGCAGCACCGTGGTGCGCCTGAGCCTGTTTATCGTGGCCGGGGTGTATGCCGAGCTACCCTTGTTGGTACTGGCGCTGTGTTTGTTGCCGGCCATGGCGCTGGGGTTGTGGGTAGGGCGTCGCTTGACCATGAAAATGTCGCGAGAGGCATTCGTGCGGCTGGTCACCTGGCTGGTGCTTGCCAGCGGTCTTGCGTTGATCGGGCGCTACCTGAGTGCTTGACCTGGCCCCGCCAGGGATTAAGCTGCCGGCCTTTGATCAGACCCTGCCAGGGAAACAGCCAGGCCTCGCCATGAACTCGCAAAGCATCATCGTTCCGAAAATTTCCACCCTGCCGGTCCACGAGCCTCGGGCCCGGGCGATCGTGCGCTGGCTGGTGCGCAAGAATATCGTCGAAGAACAACTGACCACCTGCGGGCGCACCGGCAATCGCATGGCCCACGCCATCGCCTCCGGTGCCCGCGACGTGGTCATGCACCCCGAAGCCTTGCCGTTCGGTGAGGCGATCAATGGCCTGGAGATCATCACCAAGCGCTGCATCTATACGCCGGCCAAGGGCTTTCTCGAAGAAGCCGGTTGCGCCGAGTGCCGCAAGGAAGTCGGCGAAGCGCTGTTCGAAAGCCTGGAAGACTGGATGCCGGCGCGCACCGACAACTTCACCTGCCCCGAATGCGGCCATGAAGATGACATCAACGGCTTCCTGTTCCTGCAGCCCTGCGGCTTTTCCAACCTGGGGTTCATCTTCAACAATTGGCTGGAGGCGGGGTTCAAGCAGGACTTTCTCGATGAATTCGCCGATTGGCTCGACCAGCCGGTGAGTTGGGTGAAGGTGGAGTTGTAGATAGGTACACCACAGGATGCTTTTGTGGCGAGGGGATTTATCCCCGCTGGGCTGCGCAGCAGTCCCCAAGCAGTCGACTCAATCTGCCAGATGTACCGCATGGTCTGGGTTTAGGGCCGCTTCGCGCCCCAGCGGGGATAAATCCCCTCGCCACAGGGTTTGGTGTACAACAAGAATTGTTGGTTTTAGCCCGTCAATCAGCCCGGCAATAATAGACAGAGTTTTACATTGAGCCAGACGGGGTCCATGAGTATAATGGCGCGCTTCCATTTTCCCGCTCGGGAGCCCCCGCGATGCTGCGTATCAGCCAAGAAGCTCTGACCTTCGACGACATTCTCCTAGTGCCCGGTTATTCCGAAGTACTGCCTAACGAAGTCAGTCTCAAAACCCGTCTCACCCGTGGCATCGAACTGAATATCCCCCTGGTTTCCGCCGCCATGGACACCGTGACCGAAGCCCGTCTGGCCATTGCCATGGCCCAGGAAGGCGGTATCGGTATCATCCACAAGAACATGACCATCGAACAGCAGGCCGCCGAAGTGCGCAAGGTCAAGCGGTTCGAGGCTGGCGTGGTCAAGGATCCGATTACCATCGAGGCTGACGCCACGGTCCGGGATCTGTTCGAACTGACCCGCATGCACAACATCTCCGGCGTTCCGGTGCTGCACGATGGCGACCTGGTCGGCATCGTCACCTCCCGCGACGTGCGTTTCGAGAACCGCCTGGATGCCACCGTCCGCCAAGTGATGACGCCTAAAGAGCGCCTGGTCACGGTCAAGGAAGGCACCAACAAGGACGAAGTCCGCGAGTTGCTGCACAAGCACCGCATCGAGCGCGTGCTGATCGTCGACGACAAATTCGCCCTCAAGGGCATGATGACCGTCAACGACATCGAAAAAGCCAAGGCCTACCCGCTGGCCAGCAAGGACGACCAAGGTCGTCTGCGCGTCGGCGCTGCGGTCGGCACCGGCAAGGACACCGGTGACCGTGTCGCCGCCCTGGTCAGTGCCGGTGTTGACGTGGTGGTGGTCGACACCGCCCACGGCCACTCCAAAGGCGTGATCGACCGCGTTCGCTGGGTCAAGCAGAACTTCCCTGAAGTGCAGGTGATCGGCGGCAACATCGCCACCGGCGCTGCCGCCAAGGCCCTGGCCGAAGCCGGCGCCGACGCGGTCAAGGTCGGTATCGGCCCTGGCTCGATCTGCACCACCCGTATCGTTGCCGGTGTCGGCGTGCCGCAGATCAGCGCCATCGCCAACGTCGCCGCCGCCCTTGAAGGCACCGGCGTGCCGTTGATCGCCGACGGCGGTATCCGCTTCTCCGGTGACCTGTCCAAGGCCATCGTAGCCGGTGCCTCCTGCGTGATGATGGGTTCGATGTTTGCCGGTACCGAAGAAGCACCGGGCGAGATCGAGCTGTTCCAGGGCCGTAGCTACAAGGCCTATCGCGGCATGGGTTCGCTGGGCGCCATGTCCCAGGCCCAGGGCTCGTCCGACCGTTACTTCCAGGACTCCTCCGCGGGTGCCGAGAAGCTGGTGCCGGAAGGCATCGAAGGTCGCGTGCCGTACAAAGGCACCCTGAGCGCCATCATCCATCAACTGATGGGCGGCCTGCGTTCTTCCATGGGCTACACCGGCAGCGCCGACATCGAAGAGATGCGTACCAAGCCTGAATTCGTGCGTATCACCGGCGCTGGCATGGCCGAGTCCCATGTCCACGACGTGCAGATCACCAAGGAAGCGCCGAACTACCGCGTAGGTTAAGGCCTTCAGCAAAACGTTAATCACCGGGGCTGTTCATTCAGCCCCGAGTTGTTTCTGATTCACTACATGAGAATGAGTCATGGCCCTCGACATTCACGCTCACCGCATCCTGATCCTCGACTTCGGTTCCCAGTACACCCAGCTGATCGCCCGCCGCGTGCGTGAAATCGGCGTGTACTGCGAATTGCATCCGTTCGACATGGATGACGAAGCGATTCGCGAATTCGCGCCTAAAGGCGTCATCCTCGCCGGCGGCCCCGAGTCCGTGCACGAAGCCGACAGCCCGCGCTGCCCGCAAGCCGTGTTCGACCTGGGCGTGCCCGTCTTCGGTATCTGCTACGGCATGCAGACCATGGCTGAACAGCTGGGCGGCAAGGTCGAAGGTTCGGACCTGCGTGAGTTCGGTTATGCCCGCGTTGACGTAGTCGGCAAGAGCCGCCTGTTGGACGGCATCGAGGACCACGTCGACGCCGACGGCCTGTTCGGCCTGGACGTGTGGATGAGCCACGGTGACAAGGTCACCAGGATGCCGGAAGACTTCCACATCCTGGCCAGCACCCCGAGCTGCCCGATTGCCGGCATGTTCAACGATGATCGCCGTTACTACGGCGTGCAGTTCCACCCTGAAGTGACCCACACCAAGCAGGGCGGTCGCATCCTGTCGCGCTTCATCCTCGACATCTGCGAGTGCGAAGCCCTGTGGACCCCGTCGAAAATCGCTGAAGACGCCATTGCCCAAGTCCGTGCTCAAGTCGGTACTGACAACGTGCTGCTCGGCCTGTCTGGCGGCGTTGACTCCTCGGTGGTTGCCGCATTGCTGCACAAGGCCATTGGCGATCAGCTGACCTGCGTCTTCGTCGACAACGGCCTGCTGCGCCTGCACGAAGGCGAGCAAGTGATGGCCATGTTCGCCGAGAACATGGGCGTCAAAGTGATCCGCGCCAACGCCGAAGAGCAGTTCCTGAACAACCTGGCCGGCGAGTCCGACCCGGAGAAAAAGCGCAAGATCATCGGCCGCACTTTCATCGACGTGTTCGATGCCCAGTCCAACAAGCTGGACAACATCAAGTACCTGGCCCAGGGCACCATCTACCCCGACGTGATCGAGTCGGCCGGCGCCAAGAGCGGCAAGGCCCACGTGATCAAGTCCCACCACAACGTCGGTGGCCTGCCGGAAGAGATGAACCTCAAGCTGGTCGAGCCGCTGCGCGAACTGTTCAAGGACGAAGTGCGTCGCCTGGGTCTTGAGCTGGGCCTGCCGTACGACATGGTCTACCGCCACCCATTCCCGGGCCCGGGCCTGGGCGTGCGGATCCTTGGTGAAGTGAAGAAGGAATACGCCGACCTGCTGCGTCGCGCCGACCACATCTTCATCGAAGAACTGCGCAAGGCCGACTGGTACCACAAGGTCAGCCAGGCGTTCGTGGTGTTCCAACCGGTGAAATCGGTGGGCGTGGTCGGCGATGGCCGCCGTTACGCCTGGGTCGTGGCCCTGCGTGCCGTGGAAACCATCGACTTCATGACCGCGCGCTGGGCACACCTGCCGTACGAGCTGCTGGAAACCGTTTCCGGGCGCATCATCAATGAAATCGAAGGTATTTCTCGCGTGACGTACGACGTGTCGAGCAAGCCGCCGGCGACGATTGAGTGGGAGTAAGGTTTGTCCGCACGCTCTGTTCCCTGTTCGGTAGAGCAATGCCGACAGGGTATCGATAGCGCTTTTCTGCGCAGAGGCAGTTGCGGCCTGGGACGGTTTTGATTCAGCGACGCCAGGCGCTTACGAGCTTTACCCTCAGCCTTAAACAACAAAACCCGCATTGGCGGGTTTTGTTGTTTAAGGCGCAGACGTTGATCAGAAGTCGTAACGCACGTTCGCAGTGAAGGTGTCTGCGTTGAAACCACTGCTGGTCAGGTAGTTGTACGTCCCTCCCACGCTCCACGCGCCCACGCGGTAGTTCGCGCCCAGTCCCAACTCGTAGCTGTCGCGTGCCGGTGTTGCGCCTGTAGTGGTGAACGGGGTACCGCCGAGCACGAAGGTGGAGGTGGTGCCGGCCTTGTCGCCGATGAAATCGTGCCAGGCCATCAGCTTGGCTTCCGGTTCCAGGCTGCCCACACCTACATCAAAAGCGGCCGCCAGACGAGCGCCCAGGCCCATTTCGCCGATTTCATAGCGCTGGTTGCCGACGTTGAGGGCGGCTGAGCTACCTTTTTCACGGTACGAATCCATCGATACGTTGGCATAGCGCGCACCGATCTGTGGTTCCAGTAGCCACTGCTTGTCGAGCTGGAACGTGTAGCCTGCCAGCGCGTTGACGCCGAAGATCTCACTGTCGTAGTCGGCCTTGGCGCGGGTACCGGCGATGTAGCGTTTGGACTCGTTGTCGTTCCAGCCATACATCAGCGAGGTGTCGACAAAGAAGTTGTCACGGGTCCAGTTGCCGTACAGGGTCAGTGCATGGCCGCTGACGTCGGTTTTGTTGCCCAGGTCGGATTTGACGTCGCTGGTCAGGTAGCTGTAAGCCAGGCCAACGGTAGTATCGGCGTTGAGCTTGCCGTCGGCACCCACGGCGATGCCGTTGGTGTTGGCGTCGTAGCCGTCGATACCGTGGCGGCTGTCCTGGTTGGCATCGCTGGACAGCGCTTGCAGCCATACGCCTTGTTCTGCCAGGACGTCACCGGAAGACAGACCGCTACGCGCTTTGCTGGCGCGGCGGTTGATGGCGCCTGCGACCAGGTTCTGGCTGTTGGTGGCGGCGTTGATCGCCCCACGGCTGACGTCCGGGGTCAGGGTTTCGGCAAGTTTGGCCAGGTCTTCACTGGTGGCGGCGTTGGCGAAGCGCTGGAATACCGGGTCGTTTTCGTCCAGCTGGCCCATGAGCGTGTTCTTGAACGGATTGATGGCGTTCACCGCGTTGCGCGAACCACGGGCATCCAGCAGGTCTTGAGTGATCACCTCATCACTGCGGGTGGCAACCAGTGCTTTCACGTCCTGGCCTTCAATACCGAAGCTTCTCACCTCAAGCAGCGCCGAGGAGGAAACCACGGACAGGTTCTGCGGATCTTCCCAAGTGCCAGAGTTGATGAGGGTGTAGCGGGTGCCCTGGGCCGAGGTGCGGAAGTCGTCGGAGCGAGCCTGCAGTTCGATCTGGCTGCCTGGAGCGAAGAAGGTATTGCCGGTGACTTTCAGGATCGGCGTGTTGGGCTGTGTGTTGTTATCCAGCAGCAGGCGCAAGCGCGCAGTTTCGCTGTCCATGTCGAGGTCGCCCGCAATTGTAGTCTGTGGGCGAAGCAGAGTCAGGCTGCCACCGTCGATATCGACGAAACCGGCGCGGATGGTCGAGCCATCGAACATTGCGTCCCCTTGCACCAGCACACCACTCAGGCCTAGCAGGTCACCCTTGACCTGACCACCTTGCCAGTAGAAATACGAAGGGGAGGCATTGTCGTCCGCCAAAATTGCTGCGGTGCCGCCTTCGATCAGGCCGCCTGTCTGCCTGATGGTGAGGGTGTCGAAACCGCCGGAGGTGTCGAGGCTGAGAAAATGGATACCGACTCCGTCGGCGGAGATAGTCCCGCTGTTGTTGATATCACTCTTGAAGGGAGCGCCTGTCATCTGACCGGTAAAGCGGGCGTTCTCGATCTCGATACCCGCAGAGTCGATGCCGCGAGCGGTGATAGTGCCCGAGTTATTGATGTGCGCCTGGGTCGAGGTGATCATCATGCCATTGGCATTTTCGCCAGTTACAGTGATGTTGCCGTTGTTGTTCACTTCACCTGCGGTGTTCGCCAGATACAGGTCCAGCCCCATGGCGCCGTTGCCGCTTACCGTAATGTCACCATCATTTACCAGATCGCCAGCGACGGTGGAATTGAGGGTCATGGAGATACCGGCCGGGATCTCGCTGGGGTTTGCAGCCGTCAGGTTGATTTTGCCCTGGTTGACCAGGTTGCCCGCCAGGGTCACGTCGGTCAGCTCCACACCTGCGTTTTGCGACGTCCCGGTGAAGGTGGCGTTATTGAAAACATCACCGGAGCTGCTGTAAGCCCCTGTGCTCAGGTCGTGGTTGAGGTCGAGTGCGGGTGCGGCATGGACCGTGGCAGTGGTGGCCGCGACGGACAGCGCCAACAACGAGCGGCGCAGGTGGGAAATGTTCAAGGCAGTATCCTTACAGTGCAGAAACTGACAGGGAATAACCCACGCGTCAGCGTCCGTTTTAGGCATCCCTGCCAGCTTGTCAGTGAAGTGCTGATTCAAGCGCGGGCAAATTTACACGATGCTTGTAGGATAATTCACCATAAAAAGAATAAATGAAGAAGAAATAGCTAAAAAATGCGATGCGACAGTTATTTTTTGAGGCTTTACTGCACTATTCAGCAATAAGTTGAACTTTAGATTGTCGTTGTGGTCGGGCACTAAGGTGGATGAGATTTGGATGTTTTCAAACGGACCTGCCTGCACCTAATCTAAGGATTCTCATGTGCCAACGGAGTTTTAACCCATCGGCTCCATGTCGCTTCCCACCCCCTATCATGGCTTACTCCTGGTACATGGACGCATTGGGAGAGGGGCGAGCCAAGCGCCTGTTGGTACCTATCCGCTAAGCTGCCTGGAATAATCTGGTCTGCTTCTGCGATGAGATGACGCTGGGGCAATAAGGCGAGTCGATTACGATAGTCCAGCGGATCCAGTGAACCGTCGAGTGGCGACAGTCCTTTCATCGTCGCCCACAGACGGGGACTGAGATTGCCAGCAAGGGTTTGCACCTGGGTAACATCATTGCGCTGCGCCGCTAACAATAATGCGAGGGCGGCTCCACCTGAGTACCCCACCAGTTCGAACTCCCTATTGCCATATCGCTGTTTTAATTGGTCCAGCGCCTGGCTGAGGCGGGTGACCACTTCCTGAGAGAATCGTCGATGGGTCCAGAGTGCTGATTGACAGGCTGCGGCCATGACGAACTGGCAGGGGCGTGCCAGGTACGCATTCGGTGTCGGATCATCGACCGCCAGCCGTGGCACTAACAAATTGTGCGGGCTCGGATCCAGGCTGGGTTGAGTGGCCGTCGCCCAGGAATGGCCATCGCCTTCCAGATAGACACGCAGGCGAGTTATCTTTTCTGTAGTTTGCGGCGCAAGTATGAGGAGGGGGAAGGCGTGTCCCGGTAGGACCTCCAATTGTCGGCCGCGCTCTTCAGCCAGTTGTTGCAGTGCCTCGCGCGGCGATTGGCAGGCGATGAGAAGCGCGCTGATCATCACCATCCAGGTTTTATAGAAGCAGGCCAATGTCCGGCGACAGGGAAAGCATCTACTCGTCATGAATGTTCGGCCTCTTCCTCAGACAAGCTGGCTGTCAGGGATAATCGTTTTTGTGCGCAGCTCTTGTGATCTAATCGTTTTTATCCCATCTTAACCGTTAGCTGACAAAATCAGGCGCACGCCATCATTTCTAAACCCCTGAAAGTCGTCTTGTCCGCGGAGGCCCTTTATGACCGATTTGCCCGCAGACCCGATAGGCGCCGCCTGGTTGGCCCAAACCTATGGCGTACAGCCTCTGGGGCGGCTACCCGTAACGAGTCAAGTGGGCGGGCGACGCGCAACTCAAGTCAACGACGGCTTCCGTCTGGAAACCTACACGGAGGCGATGCGACCGGATAAGGAGCCTGCCGCGCATCTGCAGTTCCATCTGCGGCATGAAGTCCCCCATCTGGAGTTCATTGCCCGTCTGTTCGAGAAAACGGGGCCAGGTTTCGTCCAGGACTGGGTTGCGACCGAGCCTACTGGGCAGTATGCGCGTCGTGCTGCGTTTCTTTATGAATGGCTGACGGGAAATACTCTGGTCGTGCCCGAACGCCTGGGTGGCAATTACGTCGATGCCATTGACGAAGCCAAGCTGGTGTCGGCATCCCGCGACCAGGTGGTGAAGGTGCAGCGCTGGCGGGTAAATGACAACCTGCCCGGCACGCGCGAATTCTGCCCCTGCTTGATCAAGACCGAGGCGGTAATGCGTGCGGTCGGACTGGACGTCCCACGCTTGTTCGGTGAACTGACGGACGAGTTCGGCGAGGATCTGCTGATGCGGTCGGCGGTCTGGATGACGTTACGCGAGAGCAAGGCCAGCTTCGCCATCGAAGGCGAGGCCGACCGGGTAGGGCGGGTGCAACGCTTTGCGGACGTGATGGCACGTCGTACAGGGCAGGGGGCGATCCCGTTGAGCAATGCCGCACTGGCAGAGTTGCAGCAGGAAATTCTCGGTGATCGGACGACGATCACCCACTTCGGCGTGCGCCAGTCACCGGTTTTTGTCGGTGAAACGGTGCGCTACCAGGAGGTCGTACATTACGTTGCCCCTGCGGCCGATGAGATCGGTGCGATGCTTGAAGGGCTTAGGGTGTTCCTCGAAAGGACGCAAGGCCAGTCGTCGGTGATGCGCAGCGCTGTTGCAGCCTTTGGTTTCGTCTATATCCACCCACTCGCTGATGGTAACGGCCGTGTACACCGGTTTTTGGTCAACGACGTACTGCGACGCGACGGCGTGATCCCGGATCCTGTGATTCTGCCGATCTCAGCGGTTATTACAGATGATGCGGGCGAGCGTCGCGGCTACGACCGAGTGCTGGACCAGGTGTCCAGGCCGCTGATGCAGGCCGTACGCGAGCGAGTAGTCTTCGAGCCCCGGCAGACGACCTATCCAGATGGTGTCGTGTCGAACTTCTCTTTTCAGGGCGCTGACCAGGCCCGCCCGCTATGGCGTTATCCGGATCTCGGGCCTCATACCGTGTTCCTGGCCAATATCATTGGCCGGACGTTGACCGAGCAGATGCGCGAAGAGTCTCGTTACCTGCGCAGCCACGCGCGCGCGCGCGCGATGTTGAAGGAGGTGGTCGAGATGCCCGATCAACAGGCAGATCGGGTGCTGCGCTCAATCGAGCAGAATCGCGGCGAGTTGAGCAATGTGCTTGCCAAGGAAATGCCCGTGCTGCAACAGGTCGGGGTGTGGGCCGAAATCGTTGATGTCGTCTCGCGGGCGTTTGCGCAGGACGGTGGAGTGGGTGCTGGCGTGATTGATCGATATCGCCCGGGAAAGCCCGTCGACCGCTGAAGCCCTTCATGCAGCTTCCCCGTCACCTTTCGCTACGATTGCCGTCTCAGCGGGCACCGAGACACGCTTATCATCGAACGGTATGGCCTGCGGATAGTGCAGCCATTCGAAATTAGTGTGGTTGTCATTTGACAACCTGACTGGTCATGCGAATACTGGAGATCACGGATGATTCGTCCAACGCATCCGAAGAAAGAAATTGAAGAAGCACTCAGGCATGCCGAAGGGCAGGGGTGGCGTGTAGACGTTGGCGGCAGTCACGCCTGGGGGCGGGTTTATTGCCCGTACAAAGAGGTGGAGTGCCGTTGTGGCGAGTTCTGCATCACCTCGATATGGAGCACGCCGAAGAACCCTGGCAACCATGCGCGAGCATTGCGACGCGTCGTGGACAATTGCACTGCGCATCGCAATCGGCGCGAGGCTGATGACGATGCTGAGGAATAGAACAATGGAATATATTTTTACCTTGAAATATCAGCTTGCTGACGATGGCTGTGCCATGGATGAACTGGTCGAGCGGCTGGGAGAAGCGGGCTGCGACGATGCCTTGGTAGGCATCGGGCAGCCGGGGCGTCTGGCGCTTGAGTTCACTCGCGAGGCGCCTGATGCGGTGAAGGCAGTGCTTAGCGCTCTGGCCGACGTCCATCGCGCGGTGCCGTCGGCCAAATTGATCGAGGTTGCGCCTGATTTGGTCGGGTTGACCGACGTTGCCGAGATCGTAGGTGTGTCTCGGCAGAATATGCGCAAGTTGATGTTGGCCCATCCAGGTAGCTTCCCGACGCCGGTGCATGAGGGCAGTACATCTATCTGGCATTTGGCAGATGTTCTGGGTTGGCTGCAGGCCAGGGGCAGCTATTCGCTTACCAAGAATGTGTTGGATGTGGCCCAAGTGGCGCTGCAGGTCAACGTTGCGAAAGAAGGTCGACGGTTGCCTGGTATGGCTTGCGAAGAGTTGGACGCTTTGGTTGGGTGGCAGTCTTGGGGAATAACGGAGTAGCCGAAGCTGGCACATGGCGATAACGGTTCCGGGGGGCTGCTGTGCAGCCCAACGGGGATAAATCCCCTCGCCACAGGGGCAGAGGCGTTTTCCAGGTGTCTGTGCCCAGCCGCTGCGCAAAGTCGTGTTTCAAATTGTGCTTAAATGCCAACTTCCCCATCGTTGCTCTTGGCTTGTCCACGTTTGTCCGTCGCTCTCTGCTCGTGAATGCGCAAAGCTGTCGGCCGCTCACAACAAGACTGCAAACTTCCATCCCAAGAACACCGTGCCGACAAACTCAGAAACGGTGTCACTGCCCTTATGTTCAAACGCATCCTGTCCGCTCTGAGCGGCAAGAAATCCAGCACGTCGACACCGGTTTCTTCCGCGCACGCTGATGCGCCGCCGCCCCAGCCGGACGAGAGTGAATTGATCACGGTCTACGACAGCTACGGTCGTGAGATGCAGATCACCCGCAACGAGTGGCGTAACAACGTCTTCCTGCCAAACCTGCGAGAGAAATGGAATTCTGCCGACGAACTCTACAGCCTGATTATCTCGGGTTTGAATGATGGTTTTGTCGCTGACTTGATTCCGGCCGCGGCACAACTGGTCGAGATCGACAGCAACCCCGAGCGCAGCCATGTCATCCAGGGCATTGTGCTGCTGGAGAACGGCCAGCTCGATGCCGCCGAAAACGCGCTGCGCACCGGGATGGCGAAAGTGGGCGCGACAGGCACCTTGCTGACCAACCTGGCCAAGGTCTTCAGCGAGCGCGGCGAGCAGGCGCTTGCCGATGAAACGCTTTGGCACGCGATCCAGGCCGACCCGAATCAAGAGAATGGCCTGTTGTGGTGGGCGGCCCTTCAGCGGGAACGAGGGGGCGAGGCGGGTTATCTCGAGGCGCTGCGTACCGTGGCTGCGTTGCCCGGCAGTTGGCGTGCGCCCTTGTGGTTGGCGCGTCATTGCCTGGAACAGAAGGACGTCGAATCGGCACGTGGGTTTTACACGCAGGTGCTGACGGCGGGTACGTTCGACGGCAGCGCGCTGATGATGATCTCGGGCGACTTGGGTAACAACGGCCAGATTCCACTGATCATCGAGCTGGTCGAGCCCGTCTATGATGAGCGCAAACACGACCCCATGGCCGGTATCAACTTGCTGCGCGCCTATCAGGAACTTGGCCAAGCGGCCGCAGGCGAGGCGCTGCTCGCCCGCCTGTATGCCCTGGGTTTTGCGCCGATCAAAAGCCAGCTTGACCAGTTTGCCCAAGCCTTCCAGCAAATGCACAAGCAGGACGCCCAAGGCGTGCCGGTGGATCCTGAAAGCCTGCAGTTCGCGACGTTGGCATTGAACCAGCCGATCTGGCACTACGGTTTGCGCAACGCCGATTGGTTCTTCGCGCAGAAACCGGAAGGGGCATCGCAAATCGGTTTCTTCGCGCTGTCCAAAAGCACAGACGGGGCAGAGCGCGCCGAATCGCAACGGGAGGATGAACTGGGGCGCTTCTCGCGCGCGATTCCTCTCTACCTGGCCGAAGCTGTGCACTACTGGAGCGACCATGTAGGCACGTGTTATATCCAAATCGTGGAAGGCGGCGGCCCGGTGCTATCGGGGGGTGAAGCCGACGGCCAAGCGCTTTTCGATATCGTGCCGCCGACGATGAAGTCCTTCATCACCGGCGAGATCGGCTGTTCGGGTGAAGGTGATCTAGCCCAATGGCAGCTTTCCCTGAGCCTCTGGGACTGCGCGACTCGCACCAGGCAAACTACCGAAAGCGGCAGCGCGACGAAGGCCGGCATCGGTGCTCTGGTACTCGACCTTGAGCAGCGTTTGCTTGCGCGCATTGGCCTGAAGCGCGAGACGCCCGTGGATTCGTTCTACCTGCATCCCACCGCCGAAGCCTTGCCGGTCTACCTGACCGAGCTGGGCCAGGCCTTCATGTTGACGCTGCTGGCGAACGGGCGCATGCCTAAATCCGCGATGTGGGGTGAGCGTGCCATGCTCGACTGGCCGCTCAACATGGCTCTTCATTGGCCCACGGTGGAAGTCGCCAAGCTGATGTACATCTCCGGGTTGGGCAAGGCCCACGATTACCAGTCGGACGTGCTCGCCGAATACAAAGAGCGCAGCCTGCAGTGGCTGCGCGAGTTGGAGCAGGCGGGCAACCCTGCATCGCGCTTGGCGCCGTTGATATGGAAGGTGTTCGGTATGCAGGCGGAGCTACACGCTTACCTGCGCAACTTGCCCGACGATACAAGTGCTGCGCACAAGGCCTGGTTGGAGCGGGTGAGCGAGTAGTCGCTCGGCTTTTTTTACGCCACGCGGTGCAAAAGCACGCTGATCGTTCGAATCATTCTCCTATCGGGAAAACGCTGGGAAAAACCACCACACGTTTTTTTCATTTTGCTTTCCTTACCGTTTCTCATCCGCGGGTGTATCGTATTCGCCTTTTGCGGGCCCAACGGTTCGCCGCGGATTCAATAGGTGGTTGCGTTCATGTCCTTTACCCGTCGCCAAATACTCGGTGGCCTGGCCGGTCTTGTTGTCGTTGGCGTGGGGGCGGGAGGTGCGTCGCGGTACTGGCTGGGCAAGCGCGCCGATGCCGAGGCCGGTCACGACTATGAATTGATCGCCGCACCGCTGGACGTCGAGCTGGTGGCCGGGCACAAGACCCAGGCCTGGGCGTTTGGCTCTTCGGCGCCGGGCACCGAGTTGCGGGTGCGCCAGGGTGAGTGGCTGCGGGTACGTTTCATCAATCACCTGCCGGTCGCCACCACCATTCATTGGCACGGGATCCGTTTGCCGCTGGAGATGGACGGCGTGCCGTATGTCTCGCAACTGCCGGTGCTGCCGGGCGAGTATTTCGATTACAAATTCCGCGTGCCGGACGCTGGCAGCTATTGGTATCACCCCCACGTCAACAGCAGCGAAGAGCTCGGGCGTGGGCTGGTGGGGCCGTTGATCATCGAAGAGCGTGAGCCCACCGGTTTCAAGTACGAACAAACCCTGAGCCTCAAGAGCTGGCATGTGGACGAGCAGGGCGAGTTCGTCGCGTTCAGCATTCCCCGTGAAGCGGCGCGTGGCGGCACGGCTGGCCGGCTGGCGACCATCAACGGCGTGGCGCAAGCGGTGATTGACCTGCCGGCCGGGCAGATCACCCGGGTGCGCTTGCTCAACCTGGACAACACCCTGACGTATCGCATCAACATCCCAGGCGTTGAAGCGCAGATCTATGCACTGGACGGCAACCCCATCGAACCGCGCCCGTTGGGCAAGGAATACTGGCTTGGCCCGGGCATGCGCATTTGCCTGGCGATCAAGGCACCGCCAGCCGGCGAAGAGTTGTCGTTGCGCAATGGCCCGGTGCGCCTGGGGACCTTGCGTTCGGTGCCTAACAGTGACGCGCCGAGCCAATGGCCGCCGGCGCTGCCGCCCAACCCGGTGTCGGAGCCGGACCTGGCCAATGCCGAAAAACTCAACTTCAATTTCGAATGGGTTGGCTCGGTGTCGGTCAATGTCGACAATGGCAAGCCACCGAGCCTCTGGCAAATCAACGGCAAGGCCTGGGACATCACCGATAAGACCTGCGCCGACCGGCCGATCGCCACGCTGAAGAAAGGCCAGAGCTACATTTTCGAATTGAAGAACATGACCCAGTACCAGCACCCGATCCATTTGCACGGCATGAGCTTCAAGGTGATCGCGTCGAACCGGCACAAGGTCGTGCCGTATTTCACCGACACTTACCTGCTGGGCAAGAACGAACGGGCGCAGGTGGCGCTGGTGGCGGATAATCCAGGTGTGTGGATGTTCCACTGCCATGTGATCGACCACATGGAAACCGGCCTGATGGCCGCCATCGAGGTGGCTTGATGCGCCAGATTCGCCCTGCCCGGATCATCGACCGCAGCCGTGACCAGGACTTCATGCGCGAAGCCCTGGCCCTCGCCGCACAAGGCGCCGCCCTGGGCGAAGTGCCCGTGGGCGCGGTGCTGGTGCAGGACGGCGAGATCATCGGACGCGGTTTCAACTGCCCGATCAGCGGCCACGACCCCAGTGCCCACGCCGAAATGGTCGCCATCCGCGCCGCCGCCCAGGCGGTGAGCAACTATCGCCTGCCCGGCAGCACGCTGTATGTAACGTTGGAGCCATGCAGCATGTGCGCTGGCCTGATCGTCCATTCGCGTATCGCCCGGGTCGTCTACGGCGCCCTGGAGCCCAAGGCCGGCATCGTGCAGAGCCAGGGGCAGTTCTTCAACCAGGGTTTCCTGAACCATCGGGTGATGTACGAGGGCGGGGTGTTGGCCGAGGAATGCAGCACCATGCTGAGTGAGTTCTTCAAGGCCCGAAGAGCCAAATCCTCAGACTAAACACTTATCTCCTGTGGGAGCGAACCTCTGTAGGAGTGAACCTTTGTGGGAGCAAGGCTTGCCCCCACAGGGGGGATTTGTGGCTGTCTGGGTTATTTCCGCGCCACAATCACCGCCCGCATCGGCGCCGGCAGCCCTTCGATGGTTTTGCTGTGGTCGGCGGGGTCGAGGAAGTCGCTCAGCGACTGATACTTCATCCACTCGGTGCTGCGCTGTTCCTCTACGGTGGTCAGGCTCACGTCCACACAACGCACGTCGCTGAACCCGGCGCGGCGCAGCCAGCGCTCCAGGGCCGGGACTGACGGCAGGAACCATACGTTACGCATCTGCGCGTAGCGGTCCTCGGGCACCAGCACCTGGTGTTCGTCGCCCTCGATCACCAGGGTTTCCAGCACCAGTTCGCCGCCTTTGACCAGGCAATCCTTCAAGGCCAGCAGGTGCTCGATTGGCGAGCGACGATGGTAGAACACGCCCATGGAAAACACCGTGTCGAAGCCTTCCAGCTCGGGTGGCAGGGCTTCGAAGGGGAATGGCAGATGCCAGGCGTTGGGCTGCGACAGGTAGCGCTGCACCGCCTGGAACTGGCAGAAGAACAGCCAATTGGGGTCGACGCCGATCACCGTGTCCGCCCCGGCGCCGAGCATCCGCCACATGTAGTAGCCGTTGCCGCAGCCCACATCGAGGATGCGCTTGCCTTTCAGGTCCAGGTGCGGGGCCACCCGTGACCACTTCCAGTCCGAGCGCCATTCGGTGTCCACGTGCACGCCAAACAGGTCGAAAGGGCCTTTGCGCCATGGCGACAGGCCCATCAACGCGGTACGCATTTGCGCACGGGTTTCGTCGGAACAATCGGTGTCGAGCGTCAGACCATTCAGCAGGTCGACTGTGGTGGGTTGCAAGGCCGGCAGCGCATCGAGCGCGCTTTGCCAACGCTCCAGATCGCCATGGCCCTTTTCCATCTTGCTGTCGAGTTGCGTCTGCAGCGTCGCGGCCCAATCGGCCAGGGGCGTGCCGGCCAGATGGCGGGCGAGGGGGGACAGATCAATCATGGCAGGGCAATCAACGAGGCGAAGTTAAGACACTGGAACCACGGCACGACTTTCGAGAACCCGGCTGCCAGCAGGCGCTCGCGGTGTTCTTCGAGGCTGTCGGGCTTCATGACGTTTTCGATGGCGCTGCGTTTCTGGGCAATTTCCAACTCGCTGTAGCCGTTGGCGCGCTTGAACGCCACGTGCAGGTCGGTGAGCAGGGCGTGTTCCTCGGCATCGTTGAACCGCAATTTTTCCGACAGGATCAGGGCGCCGCCCGGCAGCAGGGACTGGCGGATGCGGCTCAACAATGCGGTGCGCTGGTCCGGCGCGATGAATTGCAGGGTGAAGTTCAGTGCCACCACCGAGGCCGGCTGGAACGTCAGGGCGAGGATGTCGCCTTCGATCACTTCCACCGGCAGCAGCTCCTGGAACATCGAGTCCTGGCCGTTGAGGTATTCGCGGCAGCGCTCGACCATGGCCGCCGAGTTATCCACAGCGATTACCCGGCAACCGTCCGTGCGCACGTGGCGGCGCAGGGCCTGGGTCACGGCGCCCAGGGACGAGCCCAGGTCGTAGAGCACGCTGCCCGGCTGGGCGAATTGCGCGGCGAGCACGCCGAGGTTTTCGACGATGGTCGGGTAACCCGGCACCGAACGCTTGATCATGTCCGGAAACACCCGCACCACGTCCTCGTTGAAGGCGAAGTCCGGCACTTGGGCCAGGGGTTGGGCGAATAGGCGATCGGGATCTTTGCTCACGGCGGTTCCAGCGGCATGGGTGGTGAAAAGGCCGGCATTTTAACCAAAAAACCTGTGGGAGCGAGCTTTGTGGGAGCAAGGCTTTGTAGGAGTAAGGTTTTGTGGGAGTAGGGCTCTGTGGGAGCAAGGCTTGCCCGCGATGAACGATAATGCGGTCTTGCTATAGACCGCGGTGCCTTCATCGCGGGCAAGCCTTGCTCCCACAGATCCTTGCTCCCACAGAGCTTTGTTCCCATATTTATCTTTGTTCAGTGTGGCTTTTGGGTAAACGCCGACGCCGTAATCCCCCACTGGCCCAGCCAGTAACTGACGATGATCAGGTAAGGCGCGGCATGGAAGGGCTGACACAAACGCCAGCGCCCCGGCGGCGGCCAGCCAGGCCGAGCGTTTCGGCACGCCGGTGCCCAGTCGCGCCAACGCTCGCCAAAGCATGGCGCTGATGGCCAGGCCGTAGACAATCACCGGCACCAGCAACGGCCCGAGGCCGTTCGACACCAGGATCCCCAACAGCACCGCGCCGATGCCCAAGGCCAGGGCCAATGGCAGCAGTGCCGGGCGGCGGCAGTCGCTGAGGTAGGCTTTCAGGTAGGCCAGGTGCGCCAGCAGAAACGCGCCGAGGCCGAACACGAACAGATCCCCCGGCCAGGCCAGCAACACGTCGCCCACCAGCGAAAAAATCAGCCCGAGGCTGATCCAGCGCCGATAGTCACTGGGCGGCGCATCGTGCAGCCAGCCGAGCAGGGCCAGGACCGGCATGGGCTTGACCAGCAGGCACAACAGCGTGGCGTGCACGGTCAGGCCGTACAGGTAGGTGGCTGCGCCCATCAATGCAAGGATCAGCCAACCCACGGTCAGTTCACCGCAATGGCGCAGTCAAACGTTTCCACGGGCGGTACTTCCGGGGCCCAGGGCTGTTGATAAGTCAGGCGCAAGCGCCCGGTGCCAGCGCTGAACGCCTGGAAGCGCCAGGTCGAGACACCTGCGGCGCCGACGATACCGGCGTCTTCCGGGTTGCGATAAACCTCCGGCCCCAAGCCTTTGAGCACGCCACCGGCCGAATCCTGGATCGCCCAGCGATAACCGGTAGTGGGGTTGCTGGGCAAGCTCAGGATCAGGTTCTGCCCGTTATTGAGCCTTACCGGGCACTGGCTCAGTTTTTCCACGGTCACGTTGTTGCTGGTTTGCGTGGCGCAGGCACTCAACAGGGCGAGGCTGAGGGGGGCGAGCAGGCGGGTGGGGAACATAAGGGTGGTGGCTCCGGCATTCACGACGAACGGCGAGCATAACCGAAGATGCTACTGGGTGTGTCAGGTGGGCATATGTTGTTGCTGATAACGCCTTCGCGGGCAAGCCTTGCTCCCACAATGGATCTTTGTTGCAGACAAAATCTGTGAGCGACATTTAACCCTGTGGGGCAAGGCTTGCTCCCACTGTGGATCTTTGTCGCACACAAAATCTGTGAGCGACATTTAACCCTGTGGGAGCAAGGCTTGCCCGCGATGGCGCCCGCACAAGCGCTAGAGAAATATCAGAACAACACCTTGGCCACATCCGCAAACCGCTTGGCAAAGTGCACCGTGACACCTTCCTTGAGGTAGTCCGGCAGTTCTTCGAAGTTGCCCCGGTTGGCTTCCGGCAGGATCAGCTCGTTGATTTTCTGCCGCCGCGCCGCGATGACCTTCTCGCGCACCCCGCCAATCGGCAGGACGTGCCCGGTGAGGGTCAGTTCGCCGGTCATGGCCACGCCTTTTTTCGGCGGCTGGTTGCGGGCCAGGGACAGCAACGCGCTGGCCATGGTCACGCCGGCGCTCGGGCCGTCCTTGGGCGTGGCGCCTTCCGGTACGTGCAGGTGAACGAAGGCCTCGTCAAAGAACTTCGGATCGCCACCAAATTGCTTCAGGTGCGAACTGACGTAGCTGTGGGCGATTTCCGCCGATTCCTTCATCACGTCCCCCAGTTGCCCGGTCAGCTTGAAGCCGCGATTGAGGGTGTGGATGCGCGTTGCTTCGATCGGCAAGGTCGCGCCGCCCATGCTGGTCCAGGCCAGGCCGGTAATCACGCCGATGCCGGACAACACCTGCTCGTTGCGGAACACCGGTTTACCCAGCGAGGCCTCGAGGTCCTTCGGCCCGAGCTTGATCATGGCCTTGGGGTCGTCGATCAGCTTCATCACCGCCTTGCGCACCAGTTTGCCCAGCTGTTTTTCCAGCTGTCGCACCCCGGCTTCACGGGCATAACCGTCGATCAGGGCCTTGAGGGCGCTGTCGTTGATGCTCAGGCTGCCCTTGGACACGCCGGCCTTGGCCAGTTGCTTGGGCCACAAGTGACGCTTGGCGATGGCGACTTTTTCTTCGGTGATGTAGCCCGACAGGCGGATCACTTCCATCCGGTCCAGCAGCGGGCCGGGGATCGAGTCCAGAGTGTTGGCGGTGCAGACGAAGAGCACTTTCGACAGGTCCAGGCGCAGGTCCAGGTAGTGGTCGAGGAATTCGACGTTCTGCTCCGGGTCGAGGGTCTCCAGCAGGGCCGAGGCCGGGTCGCCCTGGTAGCTCTGGCCCATCTTGTCGATCTCGTCGAGCATGATCACCGGGTTCATCACTTCGACATCTTTCAGTGCCTGCACCAGCTTGCCCGGCTGGGCGCCGATGTAGGTGCGCCGATGCCCCTTGATCTCGGCTTCATCACGCATGCCGCCGAGGCTGAAACGGTAGAACGGTCGCCCGAGGGACTCGGCGATGGATTTGCCGACACTGGTCTTGCCCACGCCCGGCGGACCCACCAGCAGCACGATGGAACCGCTGATCTCGCCTTTGTAGGCGCCAACGGCGAGGAATTCGAGGATGCGCTCCTTGATGTCGTCCAGGCCGGCGTGGTGCTGGTCGAGCACCTTGCGCGCATGCTTGAGGTCGAGTTTGTCCTGGCCATACACGCCCCACGGCACCGAGGTCGCCCAATCCAGGTAATTGCGGGTGACGGCATATTCCGGCGAGCCGGTTTCCAGGATCGAGAGTTTGTTCATTTCCTCTTCGATGCGTTTCTGCGCCTGGGCCGGCAGCACTTTGCCTTCGAGCCGCTGCTCGAACTGTTCGATATCGGCGCTGCGGTCGTCTTTGGTCAGCCCCAGCTCCTGCTGGATGACCTTGAGCTGCTCCTTGAGGAAGAACTGGCGCTGATGTTCGCCGATCTTGTTGTTGACCTCGGCGGAAATTTCTTTTTGCAGCCGCGCCACTTCGACTTCCTTGCGCAGCATCGGCAGGACTTTTTCCATGCGCTTGAGCATGGGCACGCAGTCGAGCACTTCCTGCAGTTCATTGCCGGTGGCGGAGGTGAGCGCAGCGGCAAAGTCGGTCAGCGGCGAAGGGTCGTTGGGGCTGAAGCGGTTGAGGTAGTTCTTCAGCTCTTCGCTGTACAGCGGGTTGAGCGGCAGCAGTTCCTTGATCGCGTTGATCAGCGCCATGCCGTAGGCCTTGACCTCATCGGTCGGCTCGCTCGGCTGGTGCGGGTATTCGACTTCCACCAGGTACGGGGGGCGATGGTGCTTGAGCCAGGTGCGGATACGCACGCGGGTCAGGCCCTGGGCGACGAATTGCAATTTGCCGCCTTCCCGGCTGGCGTGGTGCACCTTCACCAGCGTGCCGTACAGCGGCAGTTTCGAGGTGTCGAAATGGCGCGGGTCTTCCTGGGGCGAGTCCATGAAGAACAGCGCCAGGGAGTGATGGTCGGACTTGGCTACCAGCTCCAGGGTCTCGGCCCATGGTTCTTCGTTGACGATGACCGGCAACACCTGGGCCGGGAAGAATGGACGATTGTGGATCGGGATGATGTAGACCTTGTCCGGCAAATTCTGGCCAGGCAGGGCCAGGCCGGTGCCGGAGGAGGTGTGTTCGATGTGTTCGGAGTCAGCGTAATCGTGAGTGGCTTCTGTAGAGTGCTGGTCGCTCATGGGGCACCTGCGCAATGGGGTATGGGTCTTAGATGGGGCAGGTGGGGGGTGGTTTCAATGGAGGGTGATTGTTAGCGGTTATTTCATTGGCCGGTTCTGCCCCGTAGGAGCTGCCGAGCGAAGCGAGGCTGCGATCTTTCCCCTGACGCTTGAGTCTCAAGTGAAAGATCAAAAGATCGCAGCCTGCGGCAGCTCCTACGGGAGGCGCGTCAGGCGACTCGGTTCAAGTCGTTATGACGCGTCTCCTTCAGGCACAGCACGGCGATCACACTAAGCAGCGCGGCCGCTGAAACATAACCCCCGACATAGCTCAAACCGCCCATCGCCACCAGTTTCTGGGCGAAGAATGGCGCGGCCGAGGCGCCGACGATGCCGCCCAGGTTGTAGGCCGCCGAGGCACCGGTGTAGCGCACGTGGGTCGGAAACAGTTCTGGTAGCAAGGCGCCCATGGGGGCGAAGGTCACCCCCATCAGGAACAGCTCGATGCACAGGAACAGCGCCACGCCGCCGGTCGAGCCGTGGGTCAACAAGGGTTCCATGAGGAAACCCGAGGCAATCGCCAATACGCCGCCGATGATCAGCACCGGCTTGCGGCCGTAGCGGTCGCTGGCCCAGGCCGACAGGGGCGTAGCGGCGGCCATGAACAGCACGGCAAAGCACAGCAGGCCCAGGAAGGTCTCGCGGCTGTAGCCGAGGGTGGACACGCCGTAGCTCAGGGAAAACACCGTCGAGATATAGAACAGCGCGTAACACACCACCATCGCCGCCGCGCCCAGCAAGGTTGGCGCCCAGTACTGGCTGAACAGCTCGACCAACGGCACCTTCACTCGCTCCTGGCGGGCCATGGCATTGGCGAACACCGGGGTTTCGTGGAGCTTGAGCCGCACATAGAGGCCGACGATCACCAGCACGGCACTGAGCAGGAACGGAATCCGCCAGCCCCAGGCGCGGAACTGCTCGTCGTCAAGGGTCATGGCCAGGGTCAGGAACAGCCCGTTGGCCGCCAGGAAGCCGATGGAGGGCCCCAGCTGGGGGAACATGCCGAACCAGGCACGCTTGCCCTTGGGCGCGTTCTCGGTGGCGAGCAGCGCCGCCCCGCCCCATTCACCGCCCAACCCCAGGCCCTGGCCGAAACGCAGCACGCACAGCAGGATCGGCGCCCAGGCGCCAATGCTGGCGTAGCCCGGCAGCACGCCGATGAGCGTGGTGCACACACCCATCAGCAGGAGGGACGCCACCAGCGTCGACTTGCGCCCGATCCGGTCGCCGAAATGACCGAACAGCGCAGAGCCCAACGGGCGTGCGAGGAAGGCGATGCCGAACGTCAGGAAGGACGACAGCATCTGTGCCGTGCCTGAGGTTTGCGGGAAGAACACCGGCCCGATCACCAGGGCCGCAGCCGTGGCGTAGACGTAGAAGTCGTAGAACTCGATGGCGGTGCCGATGAAACTCGCGGTGGCCACGCGGGTGGCCGAATTTGTCGGCTGGGCAGACACAGCCTCGTTGCAGGTAGCGGTCGTCATGCGGTTATCCCTGACAGTCATGTGCTCCGTTGGAGCGAATTATTATGGTCGAACACCCAGGGATGTGGGCGGGTATCCTTTCGCTGTTTCGGGTAGGAACAGTTGCAGGACTGATGCGGATTTTGCCGATGGTCGGGCCGGAACCGGCTGGGTGCGGGTAAGCACGGGGTTCGGGCGGGGCTGGGTAAGCGGCTTGAGTATAGGAAGGGGGCTAACGATTCAACAAGTGAGCCCGCACACAATATTGAAGCGTGCGCTGGGCTTTTTGTGGCGAGGGGATTTATCCCCGCTGGGCTGCGAAGCAGCCCCAAATACAGTCAACTCAATTTTGCCTGGCACACCGAGTTGCCGGGTTTTAGGGCTGCTTCGCAGCCCAGCGGGGATAAATCCCCTCGCCACAACTGTGTTTTACCTTGAGCCTGGGGGGGATTCAGGAAGCCGTGGGCACCGAACTGTTATGCCACGCCAGCACCTGGCTGACACGGTTGTCCACGGTTTCGATGATTTCCAGCCGATAACGGCCGATCTTCAGGCACACCGGGCTTTCGGGGATGGTTTCCAGGGCTTCGGTCACCAGCCCGTTGAGGGTCTTGGGGCCGTCGCAAGGCAGGTGCCAGCCCAGGGTCCTGTTCAATTCGCGGATCGACGCCGCGCCATCGATCATCAGGCGACCATCGGGCTGGGGATGGATGTGGGGGTTATCGAGGCTGTGCTCGCTCTCGAATTCGCCGACGATTTCTTCCAGGATGTCTTCCAGGGTGACGATGCCCAGCACTTCGCCGTACTCGTCCACCACCATGCCCAGGCGCCGCTGCTGCTTGTGGAAATTCAGCAATTGCAGTTGCAGTGGCGTGCTTTCGGGGACGAAGTAGGGCTCGTGGGAGGCGGTCAGTAGCGCTTCCTTGGTCAGGCTCGCGTCCGCCAGCAAATGACGGATCTGGCGCGTGTTGAGCACCGCTTCGACCTGGTTGATGTCGCTGTGGAACATCGGTAGGCGGGTACGCCGGTTCAGGCGCAACTGTTCAATGATCTCGCCGATGGGGTCGTCGAGGTTGATCCCATCGACCTCGCTGCGGGGCACGAGGATATCGTTGACGGTGATGTTGTCCAGGGCGTGTATGCCGGAAATCGGGTGCAGCCGGCCGCCGCCGTGTTCAGGTTCGTGTTCGCTGCGCGGTGGCGCGGGCATTTCGTCGTCGCTCTGTTGCACCATGCTGGCCTTGCGCGCAAAGGGGCGCAGCAAAAATTGGCTGGCACCATTCAACAGCCAGGCAAACGGATAGAGGATCTTCAACGGTATGCCCAGCAAGGCGTTGCCCAGGGCCAGCACCGCTTCGGGTTGGCGGGTGGCCAAGGTGCGCGGCAGGTAGTCGGCAAACACCAGCAGGGCAGCGCCGCTGCCGAGCCAGGCTACCCAAGGGCCGTTTTCCAGCCAGGTAAAGATCGCCAGTAAGGTGCCGATGACCACGGCCAGGGTGCGGCAGAGGGTATTGCACAGGATCAGGCTGGCCAACGGGAACGTCAGCGCTGCCAGTGGTTTGTCACTGGCGCGCGAAGCTGTGCGCTGGGCCAGCAGGTGCTGCTGGGCGGCTTCGATGGCGGTGAACAGGGCCGACCAGAGGATCAGCACCACCAGCACGGCAAACAGCGGCGCCACGGGCAACGTATCCATCAGGGCCGTCCGTCACACATGCAGGATGTATTCGCGGACCAGCTTACTGCCGAAGTACGCGAGCATCAGCAGGCAGAAACCGGCCAGGGTCCAGCGAATCGCCTTGTGGCCGCGCCAGCCGAGGCGGTTGCGGCCCCATAGCAGCACGCTGAAGACGATCCATGCCAGGCAGGCGAGGAGGGTCTTGTGCACCAGGTGCTGGGCAAACAGGTTCTCGACGAACAACCAGCCGGAGATCAGCGACAGCGACAGCAGGCTCCAGCCGGCCCAGAGGAAGCCGAACAACAGGCTTTCCATGGTTTGCAATGGCGGGAAATTGCGGATCAGCCCGGACGGGTGCTTGTTTTTGAGCTGGTGGTCTTGCACCAGCAGCAGCAAGGCCTGGAACACCGCGATGGTGAACAGGCCATAGGCGAGGATCGACAGCAGGATGTGGGCAAGGATGCCCGGCTCTTCGTCGATGATCTGCACCGTGCCCGACGGCGCGAATTGCGCCAGCAGCACCGTCGCCAGCCCCAGCGGGAACAGCAGCACCAGCAGGTTTTCCACCGGAATGCGCGAGCAGGCCAGCAGCGTCAGGGCGATCACGGCGACGGCGATCAGGCTGGCGGCGTTGAAGAAGTCCAGGCCCAGGCCAATCGGCGTCATCAGGTGGGTATAAAGGCTGGTCGCGTGACCGAGCACCGCCAGCACGCCAAGCGTAACCAGCAGGCGTTTGTTCGCCTTGGCGCCGGTGGCCAGGCGGGTGCCTTGATAGAGGGTCGCAGCGGCATAAAGGCAAGCGGCGGCGAGCGTGGCAAGCAAGCTGGGTGACAAGGGGAGCATAAATCCTGTTAGGCAAGCCCGAAAGGCGCTGAGTTTGGCATAGAACCCCCTCCGCACGAAAGACCACCGCAACTGACAGTAAGGTGTACGTCGCCCGCTTCTTCGCTATAATCCGCGACCTGCCCACGCCGCAGGCTCGCCGAGCACATTTTTCACGGTCTGGGCCGCCATTATCCCGGTCTCATCTGGGCCTGAAAGGATCGCGCATGTTTGAAAACCTAACCGACCGTCTCTCGCAGACGCTGCGCCATGTCACCGGCAAGGCGAAACTGACCGAGGACAACATCAAAGACACCCTGCGCGAAGTGCGCATGGCGTTGCTCGAAGCCGACGTCGCCCTGCCGGTGGTCAAGGACTTCGTCAATTCGGTCAAGGAGCGTGCCGTCGGCACCGAGGTGTCGCGCAGCCTGACACCGGGCCAGGCGTTCGTGAAGATCGTCCAGGCCGAACTCGAAAGCCTGATGGGCGCCGCCAACGAAGACCTGAACCTGAGCGCCGTACCGCCAGCGGTGGTGCTGATGGCCGGCCTGCAGGGCGCGGGCAAGACCACGACAGCCGGCAAGCTGGCGCGCTTCCTTAAAGAGCGCAAGAAGAAGTCGGTGATGGTGGTGTCGGCGGACATCTACCGTCCGGCGGCGATCAAGCAACTGGAAACCCTGGCCAACGACATTGGCGTGACGTTCTTCCCGTCCGACCTGAGCCAGAAGCCGGTGGACATCGCCCAGGCGGCTATTAAAGAAGCAAAACTGAAATTCATCGACGTGGTCATCGTCGATACCGCCGGTCGCCTGCACATCGATGAAGAGATGATGGGCGAGATCAAGGCGCTGCATGCCGCGATCAACCCGGTGGAAACCCTGTTCGTGGTCGATGCCATGACCGGCCAGGACGCGGCCAACACCGCCAAGGCATTCGGTGATGCACTGCCGTTGACTGGCGTGATCCTGACCAAGGTCGACGGTGACGCCCGTGGCGGTGCCGCGCTGTCGGTACGCGCCATCACCGGCAAGCCGATCAAGTTCATCGGTATGGGCGAGAAGAGCGAAGCGCTCGAACCGTTCCACCCCGAGCGTATCGCTTCGCGTATCCTCGGCATGGGCGACGTGCTCAGCCTGATCGAGCAGGCCGAACAGACCCTCGACAAGGACAAGGCCGACAAACTGGCCAAGAAGCTGAAGAAGGGCAAGGGCTTCGACCTCGAAGACTTCCGCGACCAGTTGCAACAAATGAAGAACATGGGCGGCCTTGGCGGCCTCATGGACAAACTGCCGAACATCGGTGGCGTGAACCTGGCGCAGATGGGCAATGCCCAGGGCGCGGCTGAAAAGCAGTTCAAGCAGATGGAAGCCATTATCAACTCCATGACCCCGGCCGAGCGCCGCGACCCTGAGCTGATCAGCGGTTCGCGCAAACGCCGTATCGCCATGGGTTCCGGCACCCAGGTGCAGGACATCGGTCGCTTGATCAAGCAGCACAAGCAGATGCAGAAGATGATGAAGAAATTCTCCGCCAAGGGCGGAATGGCCAAGATGATGCGCGGCATGGGTGGTATGTTGCCCGGCGGCGGCATGCCGAAAATGTAAAGAATCTGCGCCGACTGTCATGTCGGCGTTGCCCTGCACGGATGCGGGGATCTCCAGCAAACCCGCGCTACGCGGGAGCTGACTTGCCGTTTTTCATGACGGCTCTATGGCAAATCTTGATCGCATGGCGCCAGGCGCCGGAAAAAGACATTTGCAAAAGTCCGGATATTCCTTAGAATATGCGGCCTTTCGGGCACCTATGCCCGCTGTGCATTTAGATTTGCAGCACCGACTACAGGAACGATGTTCACATGCTAACAATCCGTCTTGCCCTTGGCGGCTCCAAAAAGCGCCCGTTTTACCACCTGACCGTAACCGACAGCCGCAACCCGCGTGACGGTTCCCACAAGGAGCAGGTTGGTTTCTTCAACCCTGTTGCCCGTGGTCAGGAAGTTCGTCTGTCCGTGAACCAAGAGCGCGTAGCCTACTGGCTGAGCGTTGGTGCACAACCTTCTGAGCGCGTTGCTCAGTTGTTGAAGGAATCGGCTAAGGCTGCGGCCTGAGCAATATGAACGCGACGCCAAAAGATGCTGATGATTTGATCGTTGTCGGCAAGATCTACTCTGTACATGGCGTTCGCGGCGAAGTGAAGGTGTATTCCTTTACTGATCCGATCAAGAACCTGTTGGACTACAAAACCTGGACGCTCAAGCGCGAAGGTAGCGTGAAACAGGTGGAGCTGGTCAGCGGACGCGGGAACGACAAGTTCCTGGTCGCAAAGCTCAAGGATCTCGATGATCGTGAAGAAGCGCGTCTTCTGGCCGGTTATGAGATCTGCGTGCCGCGCAACCTGTTCCCTGAACTGACCGACGGCGAGTACTACTGGTACGAGCTGGTGGGTCTGAAGGTCATCGACCACCTCGGGCAATTGCTCGGGAAAATCGATCACCTGCTCGAGACCGGTTCGAACGATGTCATGGTGGTCAAGCCTTGCGTCGGCAGCCTGGATGATCGCGAACGCCTGTTGCCCTATACCGAGCAATGCGTGTTGGCCGTCGACCTTGCCGCAGGCGAGATGAAGGTGGAATGGGATGCGGATTTCTAAACGTGGCTAACTTGCGCGTTGAAGTCATTACATTGTTTCCCGAGATGTTTTCCGCCATCAGCGAGTACGGCATAACCAGCCGCGCGGTGAAACAGGAGCTGTTGCAGCTCACCTGTTGGAATCCGCGGGACTACACCACGGATCGACATCACACTGTGGACGATCGCCCGTTTGGCGGTGGTCCGGGCATGGTGATGAAGATCAAGCCCCTGGAAGATGCGCTGGTTCAGGCCAGGACGGCAGCCGGGGAGGGTGCGAAGGTGATCTACCTGTCGCCCCAAGGCCGTCAGCTGACTCAGTCGGCGGTACGCGAGCTGGCGAATTCGGATGCATTGATCCTGATTGCCGGCCGTTATGAAGGCATTGACGAGCGTTTCATTGAAGCTCATGTCGATGAAGAGTGGTCGATTGGCGACTATGTACTGTCTGGCGGCGAGCTGCCGGCGATGGTCCTGATCGATGCGGTTACACGACTGCTGCCTGGAGCTTTAGGGCATGCAGATTCCGCTGAGGAAGATTCCTTTACGGATGGTCTGCTGGATTGCCCGCACTACACCCGACCGGAGGTGTATGCGGATCAGCGTGTTCCCGACGTGTTGCTAAGTGGCAATCACGCGCACATCCGGCGTTGGCGTTTACAGCAGTCCCTTGGTCGGACCTATGAACGACGCGCCGATCTTCTGGAAAGCCGCTCGCTTTCTGGAGAAGAGAAGAAGCTGCTCGAGGAATACATCCGCGAGCGGGACGATAGTTAACAACGTATCGATGGTGAGTCCGACGACTTGCCTTAGGAGCACAGCATGACTAACAAAATCATCCTTGCACTCGAAGCAGAGCAGATGACCAAAGAAATCCCTACCTTTGCCCCAGGCGACACCATTGTCGTTCAGGTGAAAGTGAAGGAAGGCGACCGTTCCCGTCTGCAAGCGTTCGAAGGCGTCGTTATCGCCAAGCGTAACCGTGGCGTGAACAGTGCATTCACCGTTCGTAAAATCTCCAACGGTGTCGGCGTAGAGCGTACTTTCCAGACCTACAGCCCGCAAATCGACAGCATGGCTGTCAAGCGTCGCGGTGACGTACGTAAAGCCAAGCTGTACTACCTGCGTGACCTGTCGGGTAAAGCAGCTCGCATCAAGGAAAAACTGGCTTAAGTCCAGCTTCCGATGCAAAAAAAGCAGCCTGCGGGCTGCTTTTTTGTTGCCTGCGATTTGCGCTTTGAGCACCCTGCATAGCTTCATTTGCCATTTTGATGCTGTGTGTGCCCGCATCCTTCAAGAGTTCTTATGCCCGCCATCGATCATCCGCTGATAGACCAGTTTCTCGACGCCCTGTGGCTGGAGAAGGGCCTGTCCGATAACACCCGCGATGCCTATCGCAGCGACTTGGCGCTGTTCAACGGTTGGTTGCAGGAAAACCACCTGGAACTGATCAATGCCGGCCGGGAGTTGATCCTCGATCACTTGGCGTGGCGTCTGGAGCAGAACTACAAACCGCGCTCGACGGCACGGTTTCTCTCCGGCCTGCGTGGGTTCTATCGCTATTTGCTGCGGGAAAAGCTGATCGCGGTGGACCCGACCTTGCGCGTGGAAATGCCGCAATTGGGGCGTCCATTGCCCAAGTCCCTCTCCGAAGCCGATGTGGAGGCGCTGCTGGCGGCACCCGACCTCAGCGAAGCCATCGGTCAGCGCGACCGGGCCATGCTGGAAGTCTTGTATGCCTGTGGCCTGCGGGTCACCGAGTTGATCAGCTTGACCCTGGAGCAGGTCAACCTGCGCCAGGGCGTGCTGCGGGTGATGGGCAAAGGCAGCAAGGAACGCCTGGTGCCGATGGGTGAGGAAGCGATCGTCTGGGTCGAGCGCTACATGCGCGATGCCCGTCATGAGCTGCTGGGCGGGCGTCCTAGCGATGTGCTGTTTCCCAGCCTGCGCGGTGAGCAGATGACCCGCCAGACCTTCTGGCACCGCATCAAGCACCAGGCCAAGGTGGCCGGGATCGGCAAATCCCTCTCGCCCCACACCTTGCGCCATGCCTTTGCCACGCACCTGCTCAACCACGGCGCCGACTTGCGGGTGGTGCAGATGCTGCTAGGCCATAGCGACCTGTCCACCACCCAGATCTACACCCACGTCGCCCGGGCGCGGTTGCAGGACCTGCATGCCAAACACCATCCGCGCGGCTGAATGAAGTCCCCTGTGGGAGCGAGCTTGTGGGAGCAAGCTTGTGGGAGCAAGGCTTGCCCGCGATGAACGATAACGCGGTGTAGTTGTTACACCGCGGCGCGGCCATCGCGGGCAAGCCTTGCTCCCACAGGACAGCTCCCACAGGACAGCTCCACAGAAAAGCTCCACAGAAAAGCTCTCACAGAAAAGCTCCCCCAGAAAAGCCTGCATCAATCCTCAAAGCGTCTTGCATCAGCGGCATTCGGTCACGCGGGCCTTATGTGGTAGGCTTTGTCGGTTTGCACAGTGGGCGGTTGGAACCCGAATCTGCGGGTCGGCGTTTCCCGTCTCATTTGTTCGCCTCAGGAGTCCCCATGCGTTTGATCCAGATGTTCACCGCCGCCGCCATTGCGCTGGCCAGTACCTTTGCCATCGCCGACGACGCGGCCGACAAGGCTATCCGCAAGAGCCTGGAAAACCTTCAGCTCGAAGTGCCGATCGAAACCATCTCGGCCAGTCCCATGGCCGGCCTGTATGAGGTCAAGCTCAAGGGCAGTCGCGTGCTTTACGCCAGCGCCGACGGTCAGTACATCGTCCAGGGCAACCTGTTCGAGCTCAAGGACGGCAAGCCGGTCAATCTCACCGAGATGACCGAGCGCCAGGGCATTTCCAAGTTGATCAACGGCATTCCAGTCGCTGAAACCGTGGTCTACCCGGCGATTGGCGAAACCAAGTCGCACATCACCGTGTTCACCGACACCACCTGCCCGTATTGCCACAAGCTGCACGCCGAAGTGCCGGAGCTGAACAAGCGCGGCATCGAAGTGCGCTATGTTGCGTTCCCGCGCCAGGGCCTGGGCTCGCCGGGCGATGAGCAGTTGCAGGCGGTCTGGTGCTCCAAGGACAAGAAAGCGGCCATGGACAAGATGGTCGATGGCAAGGAAATCAAGGCCGCCAAGTGCGAGAACCCGGTTTCCAAGCAGTTCGCCCTTGGCCAGTCCATTGGTGTGAACGGCACGCCGGCCATCGTTTTGGCCGACGGCCAGGTGATTCCGGGCTACCAGCCGGCGCCACAAGTCGCCAAACTGGCCCTGGACGCGAAATGATCATGGGCGATCTGCTTCTGAAGATCACGGCTCGGCGAAAACCTTCGTCGGGCCGTTAAACACAAAGTCGCGTTGCTGCGCGGCTGTATTTCACGGCCGACCTTGCGTCGGCCGTTTCATGGGGAGTCAAGAGTGAATCCGGTCAAAGTAGGCATCTGTGGGTTAGGTACCGTCGGTGGCGGCACCTTCAACGTACTTCAGCGCAACGCCGAGGAAATTGCTCGTCGTGCCGGGCGTGGGATCGAAGTGGCACAAATTGCCATGCGCACGCCAAAGCCTCAGTTCCAGACGACCGGTATTGCGATTACCAACGATGTCTTCGAAGTGGCCACGAACCCTGAGATCGACATCGTCATAGAGCTGGTCGGCGGCTACACCGTTGCCCGTGAGCTGGTACTCAAGGCCATCGAGAATGGCAAGCATGTGGTCACCGCGAACAAGGCGCTTATCGCTGTTCACGGTAATGAGATTTTCGCCAAGGCCCGCGAGAAGGGCGTGATCGTGGCTTTCGAAGCCGCCGTGGCCGGTGGTATCCCGGTGATCAAGGCGATCCGCGAAGGCCTGTCGGCCAACCGCATCAACTGGGTCGCGGGGATCATCAACGGCACCGGCAACTTCATCCTCACCGAGATGCGCGAGAAGGGTCGCACCTTCGAAGACGTGCTCGCCGAAGCCCAGGCCCTGGGCTACGCAGAGGCTGATCCGACGTTCGACGTGGAAGGCATCGACGCAGCGCACAAGCTGACGATCCTGGCCTCCATTGCGTTCGGCATTCCGTTGCAGTTCGACAAGGCCTACACCGAAGGCATCACCAAGCTGACCACCGCTGACGTGAACTACGCCGAAGCCTTGGGCTATCGCATCAAGCACCTGGGCGTGGCGCGCAGCACCGCCAACGGCATCGAGCTGCGCGTGCACCCGACCTTGATCCCGGCCGATCGCCTGATCGCCAACGTCAACGGCGTGATGAACGCGGTGATGGTCAACGGCGACGCCTCCGGCTCGACGCTGTTCTACGGCGCTGGTGCGGGCATGGAACCGACGGCCTCTTCGGTGATTGCCGACCTGGTGGACGTGGTTCGCGCCATGACCTCGGACCCGGAAAACCGTGTGCCGCACCTGGCCTTCCAGCCAGACTCGCTGTCGGCTCACCCGATTCTTCCGATCGAGGCGTGCGAAAGCTCCTACTACCTGCGCATCCAGGCCAAGGACCATCCGGGTGTGCTGGCCCAAGTGGCGAGCATCCTCTCGGAACGCGGCATCAACATCGAGTCGATCATGCAGAAGGAAGTCGAGGAACACGACGGCCTGGTGCCGATGATCCTGCTGACCCACCGTGTGGTCGAGCAGCGCATCAACGACGCGATTGCGGCGTTGGAAGCGCTCCAGGGTGTCGTTGGCCCGGTGGTCCGTATCCGCGTCGAACATTTGAATTAATTTAGCGGCAAGCGGTAAGTTGCAGGCTGCGAACGAAGGCACACTTGCCTTTGAATGTATCGCCTGCAGCTTCAACGCTTGAAGCCCAAACCGAAGGTTTGCCCCATGCGCTATATCAGCACCCGCGGCCAGGCACCGGCCCTGAATTTCGAAGATGTCCTCCTGGCCGGCCTGGCCACGGACGGCGGTCTCTATGTGCCGGAAAACCTGCCGCGCTTCACCCAGGAAGAAATCGCTTCCTGGGCCGGCCTGCCGTATCACGAGCTGGCGTTCCGGGTCATGCGCCCGTTCGTCACCGGCAGCATCCCGGACGCCGATTTCAAGAAAATCCTGGAAGAGACCTATGGCGTCTTTTCCCACAATGCCATCGCACCGCTGCGTCAGCTCAACGGTAACGAATGGGTCATGGAGCTGTTCCACGGCCCGACCCTGGCGTTCAAGGACTTCGCCCTGCAATTGCTCGGTCGCCTGCTGGACTACGTGCTGCAAAAGCGTGGCGAGCGTGTGGTGATCGTCGGTGCCACGTCTGGCGACACCGGTTCGGCGGCCATCGAAGGCTGCAAGCATTGCGATAACGTCGACATTTTCATCCTGCACCCGCACAACCGGGTCTCGGAAGTACAACGTCGGCAGATGACGACGATATTCGGCAATAACATCCACAACATCGCCATCGAAGGCAACTTCGATGACTGCCAGGAAATGGTCAAGGCCAGTTTCGCCGACCAGAGCTTCCTCAAGGGCACGCGGCTGGTGGCGGTGAACTCGATCAACTGGGCGCGGATCATGGCCCAGATCGTTTATTACTTCCACGCGGCCCTGCAATTGGGCGGCCCGGCCCGCTCCGTGTCGTTCTCGGTGCCGACCGGCAACTTCGGCGATATCTTCGCCGGCTACCTGGCGCGCAACATGGGCCTGCCGATCAATCAATTGATCGTCGCCACCAACCGCAACGACATCCTGCACCGCTTCATGAGCGGCAACCAGTACGTCAAGGAAACCCTGCACGCCACGCTGTCGCCTTCGATGGACATCATGGTGTCGTCGAACTTCGAACGCCTGCTGTTCGACCTGCACGGGCGCAATGGTGCGGCGATTGCCGGCCTGA
Organism: Pseudomonas sp. CFII68; assembly: GCF_000416195.1. Classification (NCBI taxonomy): domain Bacteria; kingdom Pseudomonadati; phylum Pseudomonadota; class Gammaproteobacteria; order Pseudomonadales; family Pseudomonadaceae; genus Pseudomonas; species Pseudomonas sp. CFII68. The sequence goes on along the minus strand of NZ_ATLN01000112.1, from coordinate 113,095 downwards.
TGGACAGCTTCCGCCAGGGCGGCGGTTTCAGCGTCGAGCCTGAGCGCTGGACCGAAGCCCGCAAGTTGTTCGACTCCCTGGCCGTGGACGATGAGCAGACTTGCGAAACCATCGCCGAGGTGTTCGAGCAGAGCGGTGAGTTGCTCGATCCGCACACGGCCATTGGCGTCAGGGCCGCTCGTGAGTGCCGTCGTAGCCTGGACATCCCGATGGTGATCCTGGGCACGGCGCATCCGGTCAAGTTCCCGGAAGCCGTGGAGAAAGCCGGTGTAGGAAAAGCGCTCGAACTGCCTGCGCATCTTTCTGATTTGTTTGAGCGAGATGAGCGTTGCACCGTGTTGCCCAACGACTTGAAGGCCGTGCAGGCCTTTGTCAGTCAGCATGGGAACCGCGGCAAGCCGCTCTGACCGCGCAAACCTGTCACATTTTGAAGCCCGTCTCCTGACGGGCTTTCTTGTTTCTGCATGCCAAACTGGTCGGGTTTTCGCCCTTGGAGGAACGGGCGAGTCATCTCGAAGGAAATGCAGATGTCGTTTTTTAGCAAAGGCAAGCCAGCCCGGGGCTGGGTAATGGGCCTGGCCCTGATGTACTGGGCGCAAGGGGGCAATGCGGCACAGTTGGCGGCTTTCGACACGCCGCCGTTCAATCCTGGCGAGCGGCTGGTGCTGGATGTGCAGGAATTGAAGTGGATCAAGGAGAACCCCCGCGTCATCGTGGCCACGACGCAGTTTCCGTTGTACCTGTTCAAGAATGAACTGGGGCAGTGGAACGGTCTGAACCACGACATTCTCCAGCGCATTACGCAAATGACTGGCCTTGAGTTCGTGCATCGAGAGTCGTTCTCCCCCGGCGAGTTGCTGACGCTGCTGGAGAACAGCGAAGCCGACATGACGACCCTCTTGGCGATGAATGACGAACGCAGGGATTTCCTGAGTTTCAGCCATGCATTTGGTGGCTCGGGCTGGGTATTTGTCGGCCGTGACGGAGAGTCGATTCTCCATTCGCTGGAACAGCTGGAAGGGAAGGTCCTGGCGTTGCCGGCGCGGCATGCCTTGGAAGCGGAGATCAGGCGCGACTACCCGGCCATCGAATTGCGCACGACCAAGACCTATGGCGAAGCGCGGGCATTGGTCGAGAGCCGGGAGGCCTATGCCACCATCGAAAATGAAACCGGGGTGCATCTCTATCCGGCGGGACAATTGCAGGTAGGAAGGGGCCTTGAAGGCAAGTGGGAACCCGATTACCTCGCGGTACGCCAGGACCTGACCGTGCTGCTGAGCATCTTGAACAAAGCCCTGGAAGCCTTCCCGGCCAAGGACATGCGCGCGCTGCGTTCCAAATGGATGGCCGGCATCACACCCGTCCAGGCGCCATCGATCTGGGAGCGGGTGTCCCGCTGGGGGTACTGGTGCGTGACCGTGGTCGTGGTGTTCGGCCTCCTGTCCCTGCTATGGAACCGTCGCCTGCAGATACAGATCGACCAGCGTCTCAAGGCCGAGGCGGTCCTCAAGGACCAGTTGATGCTCCAGCGGGCCTTGATGGATGCCATTCCCGACCCGATTTTCATCCGGGATCTGGAAGGGCGCCTGATCATGTGCAACAAAAGCTACGAGGACCAGTTTGCGACCCGCTTCGAAAAGCTGCGGGGCACGCGGCTGACGGATTCGGCGGCATTCCCGCCGGCCACTGCCGAGTTGCTGCATGGGGAGGTGATGGAGCAATTGCGCACCGGCCAGTCCCGGTTCGTCGACCGACAATTGATGTTCAGCAGCGGATTGCGGGAAATCTATCATTGGTCGGTGCCCTTCTATGGGGCTGACGGGCAGTTGCGCGGCATTCTGGGGGGCTGGACCGATGCCGGGCGTCGATGGCGCCGTTGCGACAAGTTGATGGCCTGACGCCGACCGTCACCACGCCAAGACTTCAAGAGAAGGCTGTTGTTTGCCTGTCATATTGGGCGCGCATGCTCGGTTGAACAGGTTGGAGGCGTGCCGGTTCGGTGCGCTGACGAACTTTCTGCTGCGGCCCACGGTCACTTACTGTGAACATGCAGTTGTTTTCGGACTATTGAAGGGTGAGCGAATGGAAAGTATCAGCCTATTGCTGAATGAAGCCTTGAGCCCGTATCAGGTCACGCTGACTCCCTCCGGCGCCAAGGGCGAATGCCTGGTGACGCTGAAGAATACCTCCGGGGCCATCATGGTCGAGCGAGTGTTCAATCAGGCCCAATTGACCGACAAGCGTCAGTTGACGGATGTGGTCGATGGCCTGCATCGCGATGTATTGATTGCCGAGGGCCGCCTGGAGCCCTGTGTGATTGCGGCGCTGCGCAATCTGGCGCGCGACAAGGTCATGGTCGGGGCGAATTGACTGGGGTTTTGTGGGAACCTTCCTACGTCCTGATGAGTCAGACTCTTTACCAACAAGAGCGAGCATTGTGCTCCGGTGCTTGTCGCTTGTTGTACGAACCTTGATTGGTTACGTTTAACCCCGAGTCGTCTCCCCACTTCTCGGGGTTTCTTTTTGCCTGGCTTTTACGTTTTTAGCGCGTTCTGTCAGGCGCTGGCGCCGTTGTGGGAGCAAAGCTTGCTCGCGATGGCGGCCTGATGGTCGGGTACATATCCATTGCTGCGGTAACGGCGGCTTAGGGTTCCGCCCTGACGGCGGCTCACTTTTGAGAAGCCCGGAAGCCGGCCCAGTCAAAAGTAAGCAAAACGCTTCTGCCCCACCACTTGGTGCCTCGCCTAGTCTCGGCATGCCCGAACGAAGGCATTGCTCCGTGGGCCCACTGCGCAATGCCTGCGTTCGGCCAGCGTGGTTAACGGGGCGCCGAGATCAACGTCCACCGCGAGGCGGCCTAGTAGCCGGCCTGGCTCTTGCGGTCGTACACCCGTCAGATCTGTTTGAGCAGGACCTGTGGGAGCAAAGCTTGCTCGCGATTGCGGTGTGCCAGTCAACATCAAGTCGATTGAACGGACGCTATCGCGAGCAAGCTCGCTCCCACCGTTTGATCTTCGGTGACTGGCCCCTACAGAGCGTCAAATGGCCCCGTCGGCGCGCAGTTTGGTGATCTGCTGCGCGTCGTAGCCAAGCTCGCCGAGCACTTGTGCGTTGTGTTCACCCAGCGCCGGCCCGACCCATTCGGAGGTGCCCGGGGTGTCGGAGAGTTTCGGTACGATCCCCGGCATCTTGAACGCCTTGCCGTCGGGCAACTTGGCCTGCAGGAACATTTCACGAGCCAGAAACTGCGGGTCGCTGAACATATCCTCGGCGCTGAAGATCCGACTGGCCGGCACTCCGGCCTGGTTCAGTTGGTCGATAACGCTATCGAGCGGCAGCGAGTTGACCCAGCGATCGATGACGCCGTAGAGCTCGTCACGCCGGCTGTCGCGGCCATCATTGCTGGCCAGTTGCGGGTCATTGGCCAGGTCGTCACGGCCGATGATCTGCATGAAGCGCTTGAAGATCGCGTCGCCGTTGGCGCCAATCTGTACGTGCTTGCCGTCAGCGCTGGTGTGGATGGACGAGGGGGTGATGCCGGGCATGATGTTGCCGGTGCGCTCACGGATGAAGCCGAACACGTCGAACTCCGGCACCATGCTTTCCATCATGGCGAAAATCGCCTCGTACAAGGCCACGTCCACCACTTGCCCCGTTCCGCCGTTGATCTCGCGGTGACGCAGGGCCATCAATGCGCCGATCACGCCCCAGAGGGCGGCGATGGAGTCGCCGATGGAAATTCCGGTGCGCACCGGCGGACGGTCCTCGAAACCGGTGATGTAGCGCAGGCCGCCCATGGATTCGCCCACCGCGCCAAATCCCGGTTGATCCTTCATCGGCCCGGTCTGGCCGAAGCCCGAAAGCCGCACCATCACCAGTTTCGGGTTCAGTGCGTGCAGGACATCCCAGCCCAGGCCGAGCTTTTCCAGTACGCCGGGGCGAAAGTTCTCGATCAGGATATCGGCTTCGCCGATCAGTTTTTTCAGGATCACCAGGCCTTCGGGGTGCTTGAGGTTCAAGGTCAGGGACTTCTTGTTGCGTGCCTGGACGAACCACCACAGCGAGGTGCCTTCGTACAGCTTGCGCCACTTGCGCAGGGGGTCACCGCCGTCGGGCGATTCGACCTTGATGACTTCGGCACCGAATTCACCGCAGATGCGCGAGGCGAAGGGCCCGGCGATCAAGGTGCCGAGTTCGATGACTTTGACGCCGGCAAGGGGTTTGGCAGTAAGCGACATGACAGATCCTGTAGGACAAAGGCAGAACGAATAGAGCGTTTTATCATAGGCCAAGGCCGGTCGCCGCAGGTTGATGGTCGGCAATTCGTGGATTGCCCGCGTCATCGGTTAGACTTGCCGCCTTTCCTCGTATCAAGAAGCCCGTTCATGGCCCAGCCGTCCACGACCTATAAGTTTGAACTGAACCTCACCGACCTTGACCGCAATGTGTACGAGAGTGTGAAGCAGACCATCGCCCGCCACCCTTCGGAAACCGAAGAGCGCATGACCGTGCGCCTGTTGGCCTACGCGTTCTGGTACAACGAACTGCTGGCGTTTGGTCGTGGTCTGTCAGACGTCGATGAGCCGGCGCTGTGGGAAAAAAGCCTGGATGACCGTGTGCTGCACTGGATCGAAGTCGGTCAGCCGGATGCCGATCGCCTGACCTGGTGCTCGCGCCGGACCGAGCGCACCAGCCTGCTGGCCTACGGCAGCCTGCGGGTCTGGGAAGGCAAGGTGATCCCGGCGGTCAAGAACCTGAAAAACGTCAACATCGCCGCCGTGCCCCAGGAAGTGCTCGAAACCCTGGCCCAGGACATGCCCCGGGTGATCAAGTGGGATGTGATGATCAGCGAGGGCACGATTTTCGTGACCGACGACCGTGGCCAACATGAAGTCCAGCTGCAATGGTTGCTGGGCGAGCGTGGTTGAACCCACCGGGACTGTAGGAGCTGTGTAGGAGCTGTCGAGTGCAACGAGGCTGCGATCTTTCCCCTGACGCTTGAGTCTCAAGCGAAAGATCAAAAGATCAAAAGATCGCAGCCTTCGGCAGCTCCTACAGTGCCAAGCTCCCTCGCCACCAGGATTTTCACCATTAAAGAGAAGTTTTCGTCACCCCATGCGCATAGAACCCCGCCAACTGCCCGATACCCTGCCATTTCTCGGTGACCTGCCGCCCCTGTTGACCCGCCTGTACGCAGCGCGTGGCGTGCAGTCCGAGGCTGAACTGGACAAGAGCCTGGCGCGCTTGATTCCCTTCCAGCAGCTCAAGGGGATCGACGCCGCGGTGGATCTGTTGGTGACGGCGCTGGAGCAACGCCAGCGCATCCTGATCGTGGGTGACTTCGACGCCGATGGCGCGACCGCCAGCACCGTGGGCATGCTCGGGTTGCGTCTGCTCGGTGCGGCCCATGTCGACTACCTGGTGCCTAATCGCTTCGAATATGGCTACGGGCTGACCCCGGAAATCGTCGAAGTCGCCCTGGCCCGCGAACCGCAGTTGCTGATCACCGTGGATAACGGTATTTCCAGTGTGGAAGGCGTGGCGGCGGCGAAAGCGGCGGGGCTCCAGGTGCTGGTCACCGACCACCACTTGCCCGGCCTTGAACTGCCGGCAGCCGACGCCATCGTCAATCCGAACCAGCCGGGCTGCGAGTTCCCGAGCAAGGCCCTGGCCGGTGTCGGGGTGATTTTCTATGTGCTGATGGCGCTGCGGGCGCGTCTGCGCAGCCTGGGCTGGTATGCCAGCACACCCCAGCCGAACATCGGCGAATTGCTCGACCTGGTGGCCCTGGGCAGCGTGGCCGACGTGGTGCCCCTGGACGCGAATAACCGGATCCTGGTGCACCAAGGCCTGGAACGGATTCGCGCCGGACGTGCCCGGCCCGGCATCAAGGCAATCCTGGAAGTGGCCAAGCGCGATGCTTCACGGATTACCTCCACCGACCTCGGATTTATCCTCGGGCCGCGTCTGAATGCGGCGGGGCGCCTGGACGACATGAGCCTGGGCATCGAATGCCTGCTCACCGACGACCCGGCCCTGGCGCGGGAGATGGCCGCGCAACTGGACGGCATGAACCAGGACCGCAAGTCCATCGAGCAGGGCATGCAGCGCGAAGCCCTGGCCCAGCTCAAGGACCTGCCGGTGGAGTCGATGCCGTTCGGTTTGTGCCTGTTCGATCCGCAGTGGCACCAAGGGGTCATCGGCATCCTCGCTTCGCGGATGAAAGAGCGCTATTTCCGTCCGACCATCGCCTTTGCCGATGCCGGGGACGGTTTGCTCAAGGGCTCGGGCCGCTCGGTGCCGGGCTTTCACATTCGCGATGCGCTGAGCGTGGTGGCGGCGCAGCATCCCACCCTGATCAGCAAGTACGGCGGTCACGCCATGGCGGCGGGACTGACGCTGCCGGAGGCGAATTTTCCGTTGTTCGCCGAAGCGTTCGACGCGGAAGTGCGCCGGCAATTGCGTGAAGAAGACCTGACCGGCCGACTGTTGTCGGATGGCACCCTGGCGGTCGAGGAGTTCCACTTGGAACTGGCCCGGGCACTGCGCCACGCCGGCCCCTGGGGCCAGCATTTTCCTGAGCCAATGTTCCACGGCCTGTTCCAGTTGGTCGAACAGCGCGTGGTGGGCGAGCGGCACCTGAAGGTCGTCCTCAAGAGCGAGTGCGGCTCGGTGAAGCTTGATGGCATCGCCTTTGGCATCGACCGCGAGATCTGGCCCAACCCTACCGTGCGCTGGGTGGAACTGGCCTACAAGCTCGACCTCAACGAGTTCCGCGGTCAGGAAACGGTGCAATTGATGATTGCCCATATCGAGCCGCGGTAGCCACAAGTGCTATCGATTAAGTGATGACTTCTTGTGGCGAGGGGATTTATCCCCGCTGGGCTGCGCAGCAGCCCCCAAAATGTCCCGGCACCGCATTTCTCCAGTCAAACGGCGTTGGCCGGGTTCGCGACTGCTTCGCAGTCGAGCGGGGATAAATCCCCTCGCCACACAGTGACCGACCTAAGCGGGAGCAAGCGCCCTCGCCACACCGTCGGTTTTTAAGTTCTGAACCCTCCGTCCTGCCGGGTTGTCGACTAGGCTCTAAGCACTGCTTGATAGCCCTTGTGACGTCTTGTCGAGTTTTTTGCCCGCGGGGGCGGGTGTTGCACCTTTTGTCACTCGTCGACTTTTCAAACAGAACCCTGGAGCCTGCCCACTGATTCGAGAGGTGCCCCATGAGTCTGCTGCTGGAACCCTATACCCTTCGCCAATTGACCCTGCCCAATCGCATCGCGGTATCGCCGATGTGCCAGTATTCGAGCACCGATGGCCTGGCCAACGATTGGCACCTGGTGCACTTGGGCAGCCGTGCCGTGGGCGGTGCCGGCCTGGTGTTCACCGAAGCCACCGCTGTTACCGCCGACGGCCGCATCACCGCCCAGGACCTGGGGCTGTGGAACGATGAACAGATCGAACCCTTGCAACGCATCACCCGGTTCATCACCGCCCAAGGGGCCGTGCCGGGCATACAACTGGCCCATGCCGGACGCAAGGCCAGCACCTGGCGACCCTGGTTGGGCAAGCATGGCAGCGTCAAGCCGGCGGATGGCGGCTGGATGCCGGTCGGTCCATCGCCGATTGCCTTCGACCCGCAGCACACCCAGCCAGTCCAATTGGACGACGGGCAGATCGCCGGTGTGATCCAGGCCTTCGTCGATTCGGCCAAGCGCGCCCTCACGGCCGGCTTCAAAGTGGTCGAGGTTCACGCGGCCCATGGGTATCTGCTGCATCAGTTCCTCTCGCCCTTGAGCAATCAGCGGCGCGATCAATACGGTGGCTCGTTCGAAAATCGCGTCCGCCTGGTGCTGCAAGTCACCGAAGCGGTGCGGGCCGTATGGCCTGAAGAACTGCCGGTGTTCGTTCGCGTTTCCGCCACCGATTGGGTCGAGGACGGGTGGAACCCGGACGAAACCGTGGAGCTGGCGCGGCGCTTCAGGGCGCTGGGGGTGGACCTGATCGATGTGTCATCGGGCGGCACGGCCGCCAATGCGGAAATTCCCACCGGCCCGGGTTACCAGACCCGTTTCGCCGAGCGGGTGCGCAAGGAGTCGGAAATCGCCACCGGCACCGTCGGCATGATCACTGAGCCGGCCCAGGCCGAACACATCCTGCGCACCTGCCAGGCCGATATCATTTTCCTGGCCCGCGAATTGTTGCGTGATCCGTACTGGGCCTTGCATGCCGATGATGACCTGGGCGGCCGCAAGGCCACGTGGCCGGCGCAGTACCAGCGGGCCACGCATCGGGACCAGCCGATTCATGAGTCGGATTTGCGCGATTGAGTGTTTGGTAAAACAAAAAAGCCCCGGTCGTCATTGGCCGGAGCTTTTGTTTATCTGGAATCTTTAGTGCTTGTACCGCCGTCTTCGCGAGCAAGCCCGCTCCCACAAGGGATTTTTGTTGATCATAGAACTTCTGATTTACACCCACCTCCATGTGGGAGCGGGCTTGCTCGCGAAGGCGTCATCCCGGACGCAGCAGGGCTCAGGGGTACTTGCGCTTGTCCGGTGCCGGCGGGAAGTACTGGTACAACCAGGTCTCGCTCAAGGTCCGGTCCTTGGTGCGAATGAACAGGCGCATCTGCACCGGCTCTACACTGTCGTCGGTCGGGTACCAGTCGAATGTGATGCGGTAGCCCTTGATTGCATCCAGCACCAACACGTTGAAGTCCTTCACTTCGCCATGGGAGCAGGTCACCACGGGTTCGATACCGGTGCCCGGCGGCAGTTGGTCGAGGCCGCCGCCGCTGAAGTCCACGGCAAAGCGACGGGCCCAGACGGTCGGGTAATGCTCGCCCGGTGCCCAGCCTTCGATGAAACCGCCCATGCCTGAGCGGGTGGCGTCGACGTGGGCCAGGTCGGTGCTGACCGGCGGCAGTGCGCTCCAGTAGAGCTTGTAGCCATAGTTCAGCGAGTCGCCGGCGGCCACCGGTTTTTTCGGCGTCCAGAACGCGACAATGTTGTCCAGGGTTTCGCCGGTGGTAGGAATCTCCAGCAAGTCGACCGAGCCTTCGCCCCAGGCCGTCGTCGGTTCGACCCACAGGCTTGGGCGCTTGCTGTACCAGTCCACGGTGTCCTGGTAGCTGGCAAAGTCGTGGTCGGTCTGCACCAGGCCGAAACCTTTCGGGTCCTTGTCGGCGAAGGCGTTGAATTGCAGGGTGGCGGGGTTGTTCAACGGCCGGCACACCCACTCGCCGTTGCCGCGCCACATGGCCAGTCGGTCGGAATCGTGGATTTGCGGGTGAATGGTGTCGCACATGCGCCGTTCGACGGTGCCACAGCTGAACATGCTGGTCATGGGGGCGATGCCCAGCTGCTCGATGGCAGTACGGGCATTGACGTGCGCGTCGATCTCCATCACCACCCGGGTCGGCTGGCAATCAATGTCAAACCGATAGGCACCGGTGGCGCTGGGGGAGTCGAGCAGGGCATAGACCACGAAGCGGGTGCTGTTCTTGTCCGGGGTTTCAAACCAGAACTTGGTGAAGTCCGGGAACTCCTCGCGCTTCTTCGCATAGGTGTCGATGGCCAAACCGCGGGCCGACAGCCCGTATTGGCCGCTGGCATCCACGGCGCGGAAGTAGCTGGCCCCCAGGAACGAAAGGATGTCGTGCCGGTCCAGCTCCGGCGCCTTGAAGACGCGAAAGCCGGCGAAGCCCAGGTCACCCTTCAATTGCGAGGTGTTGACCGTGGTTTTCTGATAGTTGAACAGCTCCGGGCGGAAGTGCACCTCACGGGCCATGCGCGTCTTCGGGTCGACGCTGTACATGCGCACCGGCTGCTTGAAGCCCATGCCGACGTGGAAGAATTGTGCGTCCAGTTGCCCGTCCAGCTCATTCCATAGCGAGTGATTGACGTCGTACTGGATGGCGTTGAACTGCAGCGGAGACATTTGGGCCAGGGTTTCTGGCAGGACTTGCTTGGTGTCGACATAGCGGCTCTCGGCCAGCCGCTTGGCCTGATCCTTCAAACCGTTGAAATCGAAGGGGCGGGCTTCGCCGTCGGCAGTCTGATCGGCGGCCCAGGCGCGTGCGGCCATGAGTCCGGAGGCCGACAGCCCAGTGTAGGCGGCGAAGGCCATGGAGGCCTTGAGCAGATTCCTGCGGTGCATAAATACAACCTTTCTCGAAACAGTCCCGAGCCGATCCTGACTACAGAGACTGATAAATGAGTTCGGACATGCCTTTGGCCAAACGCGACGAACGTTAGAACAGATGCCTGAGAGCAGGATCGGTTCACCGAGGCGCAAAATCATAGGGGAAATACGGGCTTTGAGAGCAAGGAAAGCGTGGCTTGGTCAAATTTTCTTACAGTTATTTCTTTTTTTATGTCGATTCCGACTTTTTTTGACTAATTACTCTAAAACTCCCTTTTCACGCTTTGAATCCTCCCTATTCTTTAGCGTGATAGGCGATCTAACCCGGATTCAGACGGCGTTATCAGGTCAACCTCGACGTAAAGAAGGACAACTCATGACAAAAATACAGGGCATTACCGAAATGCTGGGGATCTTTCCAGGCCTGACCAACCCACGCAGGACACGCCGGCTCAGCCTGGAAGAATTGAGACTGGTGGAGCGCTATCGGGAGTTGTCGGAAAACGACCGCATCGCCATGCGCTATCTGGTGGATGCGATGCGCAGTGTTTCGCGGTTTTAGCGGCCGGGGCGGGGAGCACCGGCCGACATCACTCCAACGACCAGTCCTGGCGACGTTCGGTGCGCTGGTGCAGTATCCGCAGGACCTGCAGTTGCCCATGCATGAGCCGGTAGGGGGCTACGAATGGGTAGCGCGTCAGTACCAGCTCTCGAATATCAGGAACGACTGACGGACGCCCCGAGCCGGGAAAGCGTTGCAGTTGGCGCAGTGTCTCCAGGATGGCGCTTTGGTAATGTTCGTGGATCGAGTCGAGGTCACTCTGTGCTTTGTCGGTCAGTACGATGCTCGGCACGTTTTGCCCACTTAGCCTTCACGGCGTCCAGATCGGTCAGGTTTCCAGCGTCGGCATCGGCTATGCCTTCGCTGATGGCTTGCAGATGCCAGGATTCGGCCTCCACATATCGGACCAGTGCACGCTTGAGGTGATATTGACGGTCGCGGTCGGTGGCGGCGGCCAGCAAGTCCAGCTGTTGGGCCAGACCTTCTTCCACACGAAAGGACAAAACGGGCGAGGCCATGGCTGATCTCCAAGGTGTATACGTTGTAGACACCCTAGGTGCTGCCAGGATTTGCGTCAACCGGCGAGCGTGCACCGATCGACGAAAACCTTAGCAGGACGAACGCGGGGCAGGCGTGGGCATGTGTTGCCAAGGTTGTCTTGGCGTCAATGCTTGAACATCACATGCCGCACCACCGTGTAATCCTCCAGCCCATACATGGACATGTCCTTGCCATAGCCGGAACGTTTCTGACCGCCATGGGGCATTTCGCTGACGAGCATGAAGTGGGTGTTCACCCAGGTGCAGCCATACTGCAGGCGTGCTGACAGGCGATGGGCACGGCCGATGTCGGCGGTCCACACCGATGAGGCCAGGCCGTAGTCCGAATCGTTGGCCCAGGCCAGCACTTGTGCCTCGTCGAGGAACTGCGTGACGGACACCACTGGCCCGAAGACTTCCCGACGGACGATTTCGTCATCCTGCTGGGCGTCGGCCAGCACCGTCGGCTCGAAGAAAAACCCGTTGCCGTCCACGGCCTTGCCGCCGGTGATCAGGCGGATATGCGACTGGGCGATGGCCCGTTCGACGAAACCGGCCACGCGGTCGCGGTGCTGGGCGGTGATCAGTGGGCCCATCTCGGTGTCTGGCGCGGTTTGCAGGCCGTACTTGATGCTCCCCACCGCGGCGCCGAGCTTCTCGACGAACTGCTCGTAAATGCCTTTCTGGGCATAGATGCGGCAGGCGGCGGTGCAGTCCTGGCCGGCGTTGTAGAAACCGAAAGTGCGAATGCCTTCCACCGCCGCGTCAATATCGGCGTCGTCGAAAATGATCACCGGGGCCTTGCCGCCCAGTTCCATGTGCATGCGTTTGACGCTGTCGGATGTGCTGGAAATGATGTTCGAGCCAGTGGCGATGGAGCCGGTCAGCGACACCATGCGCACTTTCGGGTGGGTGACCAGCGGGTTGCCGACGGTCTGCCCACGACCGAAGATCACGTTGAGCACGCCGGCCGGGAAAATCTCCGACGCCAGTTCCGCCAGGCGCAGCGCCGTCAGCGGGGTCTGCTCCGACGGCTTGAGCACCACGGTATTGCCGGCCGCCAGGGCCGGGGCGATTTTCCAGGCGACCATCATCAGCGGGTAGTTCCACGGCGCGATGGAGGCGATGACGCCCACCGGGTCGCGGCGGATCATCGAGGTGTGCCCCGGCAGGTATTCGCCGCCTGCCGAACCACTCATGCAGCGGCTGGCGCCGGCAAAGAAGCGGAACACGTCGGCAATCGCCGGGATCTCGTCGTTCAGCGCGGCACTCAAGGGTTTGCCACAGTTGTCCGACTCCAGTTCCGCCAGTTCTTCGCCGTGGGCTTCGATGGCATCGGCCAGCTTGAGCAGCAACAGGGAACGGTCCTTGGGCGGCACTTGCGACCAGGCCTCGAAGGCGGCATCGGCGGCGCGCACGGCGGCATCGACCTGGGCTTCGCTGGCTTCATTGATCTCCACCAGCACCCGGCCCAGCGATGGGTTGAACACCGCCTGGCCAGGGCCTTCGCCGTTCACCAGATGGCCGTTGATCAGCAGTTTGGTTTGCATGTCCATGTCCTCTTGATTCTTGTTTGTGACTCCTGTGGGAGCGGGCTTGCTCGCGAATGCAGTGTGTCATCCGCTACTTGCGAAGCTGACACACCGCATTCGCGAGCAAGCCCGCTCCCACAAGGGATCCGGTTCCACAGTGAAATCTATTTCCCGCCGCTACCGGCCACGCTCTCCCCCCCACGGGTCAGGTAATACGCGCCCAATATCGGCACCATCGTGACCATCATCACCAGCATCGCCACCACGTTGGTCACTGGCACATCGCGAGGGCGGCTGAGTTGGTTGAGCAGCCACAGCGGCAAGGTGCGTTCGTGGCCGGCGGTGAAGGTGGTGACGATGATCTCGTCGAATGACAGCGCAAACGCCAGCATCCCGCCGGCCAGCAGTGCCGACCCCAGGTTGGGCAAGATGATGTAGCGAAAGGTCTGCCAGCCGTCGGCCCCCAGGTCCATCGAGGCCTCGATCAGGCTGTGGGAGGTGCGGCGCAGGCGGGCGATGACGTTGTTGTAGACGATCACCACGCAGAAAGTGGCATGGCCGACGACGATGGTGAACATCCCTGGTTCGATGCCCAAGGTCTTGAAGGTCGCCAGCAGCGCAATACCGGTGATGATGCCTGGCAAGGCAATCGGCAGGATCAGCATCAGCGAAATGCCTTGCTTGCCGAAGAAATCGCGTCGGTACAGCGCCGCCGAGGCCAGGGTGCCAAGCACCATGGCGATCAACGTGGCGATGGCCGCGACCTGCAACGACAGCTTGATCGCCTCCAGCACATCCGGGCGCGCGAAGGCGACGCTGAACCACTTCAGGGTCAGGCCCTTGGGCGGGAAGCTGAACGCGGCGTCCTCGGTATTGAAGGCGTAGAGGAAGATGATCAGGATCGGGAAATGCAGGAACACCAGCCCGCCCCACGCCGCGATCCGCAAGCCCCACGAGGCCCGGTCTTGAGAGTCAGAGTGCATCGAAAGCTCCCAGTCGCTTGACGATGGATAAATACAGGGCGATCAGCACGATGGGCACCAGGGTGAACGCCGCGGCCATGGGCATGTTGCCGATGGCGCCTTGCTGGGCGTAGACCATGCTGCCGACGAAGTAGCCCGGTGGGCCCACCAGTTGGGGCACGATGAAATCCCCCAGGGTCAGCGAGAAGGTGAAGATCGAGCCGGCGGCGATACCGGGGATCGACAGCGGCAGGATCACCTGCATGAACGTCTGGTGTGGCCTGGCGCCCAGGTCGGCCGAGGCTTGCAGCAGCGATGGCGGCAGACGCTCCAGGGACGCCTGGATCGGCAGGATCATGAACGGCAGCCAGATGTAGACGAATACCAGAAAACGCCCCAGGTGTGAGGTGGACAAGGTGCTGCCACCCACGCCCGGGATCCCCAGCACGAACTGCAACACCGGCCCCAGGCCCAGGTGCTGGACGAACCACTGCGCCACGCCACCCTTGGCCAGCAGCAGCGTCCAGGCATAGGCCTTGACGATATAGCTGGCCCACATCGGCAGCATCACCGCGATGTAGAAAAACGCCTTGGTCTTGCCACTGGTGTAGCGCGCCATGTAGTAGGCAATCGGGAACGCGACGATGGCGCTGGCGATGGACACCGCTATCGCCATGCTCAGGGTGCGCAAAATGATGTCGAAGTTCGACGGCTGGAACAGCGCCGCGAAATTCGCCAGGGTCAGGTCCGGCGTGACCGCCATGGTGAAATCGTCGAAGGTGTAGAAACCCTGCCACAGCAAGGTCAGCAGCGAGCCCAGGTAGATCGCGCCGAACCAGATCAGCGGCGGCACCAGCAACATCGACAGGTACAGGTTGGGGCGCCGGTACAGCAGGTTGGAAAAGCGTCGCAACGGTGAACCGGGCGTGGGCGTTTGAGCGATGGCCAGGGTGTTCATCTCACACCTCGCCACTGACGGTGTCGTGCAGCGCGACCATCGCCTCCCGCGCCCAGCGTACGCTCAGGTGCTGGCCGGTCTGGTGCTGGGCCGTGTTGTCGAGCCACTGGGTATTGGCCTGGCTGAGGTTCAGGGTCTGGCCGTTGGCAAGTTTCAACTCGTAGCGCGTGGCGCTGCCCTGGTACTGGATGTCGTGCAGCAGGCCGTGGACTTCGATTTCGCCACTGGCCAACGGGCCCTCGGCGAAACGCACGTGTTCCGGGCGAATCGAGAACGGCTGTGGATAACCGCTCAGTTCCCGGGCCAGTTCGCCACGGATCACGTTGGAGGTGCCGACGAATTCGGCGACGAAGGTGGTCGCCGGTTTCATGTACAGGTTGCGTGGGGTGTCGACCTGTTCGATGCGGCCCTTGTTGAACACCGCGACGCGGTCGGACATCGACAGCGCCTCGGTCTGGTCGTGGGTGACGAAAATGAAGGTGATGCCCAGCTGGCGTTGCAGCTTCTTCAATTCGCCCTGCATCTGTTCACGCAGCTTCAGGTCGAGGGCGCCCAAAGGTTCATCGAGCAGCAACACTCGCGGGCGATTGACCAACGCGCGGGCCAGGGCCACCCGTTGACGCTGGCCGCCGGAGAGCTGCACCGGCTTGCGTTCGCCGTAGCCGCCCAGGGCAACCATCTCCAGCGCTTCGTCAGCGCGCTTGATGCGCTCGGCCTTGGCGACGCCTTTGACTTTCAGGCCGTAGGCCACGTTGTCGCGCACGTTCATATGAGGGAAGAGGGCGTAATCCTGGAACACCGTGTTGACGTCCCGTTGGTACGGCGCAAGCCCGGTGGCCTCTTCGCCGTGGATGCGGATCGAGCCGGCACTGGGTTGTTCGAACCCGGCGATCAGTCTCAGGCAGGTGGTCTTGCCTGAGCCGGAGGGGCCCAGCATCGAAAAGAACTCGCCGTCCTGGATGTCGATGCACACCCGGTCAACGGCTTTCACTTCGCCAAATTGACGGGATACCTGGGTGAATTGGACTGCAAGCGTCATGGTGCGGGGCTCCAAAAAAGCGCGACTGCTGTTGGATCGGGGGTGAGTTGCCGTGCACCAAACCTGTGGGAGCAGTGCTGTGGGAGCAAAGCTTGCTCGCGATACAGGCGCCTCGGTTCCCCGGGAGACCGCATTATCTTCATCGCGGGCAAGCCTTACTCTCACACAGTGAACTACACCGACTGATTGGGTTTAACGCCCACCCATGATCGCAATGTAGTCCTGGGTCCAGCGGCTGTACGGCACGAACTTGCCGCCCTCGGCCTGTGGGGTTTTCCAGAAGGCGATCTTGTCGAACTGATCGAAACCGTTGGTCTTGCAGCCCTCGGCGCCCAGCAGCTCGCTGCCCTTGCACGCCGCCGGCACCGCTGGCAACGAGCCGAACCACGCGGCGACGTCACCCTGGACTTTCGGTTGCAGCGACCAGTCCATCCATTTGTACGCGCAGTTGGGGTGCTTGGCCTCGGCGTGCAACATCGTGGTGTCGGCCCAGCCGGTGGCGCCTTCTTTCGGAATGGTCGAGGCGATCGGTTGTTTTTCGTTCATCAAGCCGTTGACCTGATACGGCCAGGCGCCGGACGCCACCACGCCTTCGTTCTTGAAGTCGCTCATCTGCACGGTGGTGTCGTGCCAGTAGCGGTGGATCAACGGCTGCTGGGCCCGTAGCACTTCCAGCACGGCCTTGTACTGGGTTTCGTCGAGTTGGTACGGGTCCTTGATGCCCAGCTCAGGCTTGGCGGTCTTGAGGTACAGCGCCGCGTCGGCGATGTAGATCGGGCCATCGTAGGCTTGCACGCGCCCCTTGTTCGGCTTGCCGTCGGGCAAGTCCTGGGCGCTGAACAGCACGCTCCAACTGGTGGGCGCCTGCTTGAACACCTCGGTGTTGTACATCAGCACGTTCGGGCCCCACTGGTACGGGGTGCCGTAGGTCTGCTGGTTGACCACGTACCACGGCGCATCCTTGAGGCGCGGGTCGAGGTTTTTCCAGTTGCTGATCAGTGCGGTGTTGATCGGCTGCACACGCTTGCCGGCAATCAGCCGCAACGAGGCGTCGCCCGAGGCGGTGACCAGGTCGTAGCCACCCTTGGTCATCAGGCTGACCATTTCGTCAGAGGTGGCGGCGGTTTTTACATTGACCTTGCAACCGGTTTCCTTCTCGAAACCGGTGACCCAATCGTAGGCCTTGTCGCTTTCGCCGCGTTCGATGTAACCCGGCCAGGCGACGATATCCAGTTGGCCTTCGCCGGCGCCAACGGCCTTGAGTGGTTCGGCGGCCTGGAGGCTGACGCTGGTCAGCAGCGCCGTGGTGATTGCGCTGAGCAATACGGTCTTGTGCGCGTACATGGAAATCCCTCTTGCTTTAATTATGGTCGGGGCAGTGTTCGAACAGGGTGAAGCGCCATGGATGGCCTGTTATTAGAGTAGTGCTGTTATCTACAGATGCTGGCCGTGGCGGGCCATGATGTGGCGCACCACGCTGTAGTCCTGGAGCGAATCGCTGGACAGGTCTTTGCCGTAGCCCGAACGTTTCAGGCCGCCGTGGGGCATTTCGCTGACCAGCATGAAATGGCTGTTGATCCAGGTGCAGCCGTATTGCAGGCGCGCCGCCACCTGCATGGCCTTGTCCAGGTTCTGCGTCCATACCGAGGACGCCAGGCCGTATTCGGAGTCGTTGGCCCAGTCCACCGCCTGGCTGAGTTCGTCGAAGCGGGTCACGGTGACGACCGGGCCGAACACTTCGCGCTGGACGATTTCGTCGCTTTGCTTGCAGCCGGCCAGCAGCGTGGGCTGGTAGTAGAAACCGGCGCCGGAATGCACCGCCGCGCCGGTAATGCGTTCGATGTGTGGTTGGCCGAGGGCGCGCTCGACAAAACTGGCCACGCGGTCGCGCTGACGGGTGCTGATCAGCGGGCCGATCTCATTGTCGGCGTCGCGCTTGCCGGCAAAGCGCAGGCTGCTGACGGCCGCGCCGAGTTCGGCCACCAGACGGTCGTGAATTGCGCCTTGGGCGTAGATCCGACACGCCGCCGTGCAATCCTGCCCAGCGTTGTAATAGCCGTAGGTGCGCACGCCTTCGACCACGGCCTGGATGTCGGCATCGTTGCACACGATCACTGGCGCCTTGCCGCCCAGCTCCAGGTGCGTGCGCTTGAGGGTTTTCGCTGCTGCCTGGAGGATCTTCTGCCCGGTGACGATATCGCCGGTCAGCGAGACCATGCGCACCTTGGGATGGCTGACCAGATGGCTGCCGACACCTTCGCCGCCCCCGCAGAGGATGTTGATGACGCCTCGTGGCAGGATCTGGGCCAGTGTCGGCGCCAGGGCGAGGATCGACAGCGGCGTGTGCTCCGATGGCTTGAACACCAACGTATTGCCGGCGGCCAGGGCCGGGGCGATTTTCCACGCGGCCATCATGATCGGGTAATTCCACGGTGCAATGGACGCCACCACGCCAATCGGGTCGCGCCGCACCATGCTGGTGTAGCCGGGCAAGTATTCGCCACTGAGCTGGCCGGTCTGGCAGCGCACGGCGCCGGCGAAGAAACGGAATACATCCACCGTCGCACTGAGGTCGTCCTGGCGCGCCAGGTGCAGCGGCTTCCCGCAGTTCAGGGATTCGAGGCGGGCCAGCTCATCGGCGTTCTTTTCGATGGCGCTGGCGATGTCCAGCAGCAGGTTCGAGCGTTGTTGCGGCGTGGTGCGTGACCAGCCGTCGAAGGCCTGATGGGCGGCGAGGATCGCGGCTTCGACCTGCTCGGTACTGGCCTCGGCGATGTGAGCCAGCACTTCACCGGTGGCCGGGTTGAGGATCGGCTCGACGATGCCTGCACCGGGAACCAGCTCCCCGTCGATCAGCAACGCGGTGCACAACGGGGTTTGCGTACCAGCCATGTTCGCCTTCTCTTTTTATATCGGTTGAAACACAGAACCTGTGGGAGCGAGCTTGCTCGCGATAGCGGTCTGTCAGTTGAATCAATGTTGCCTGACCCACCGCTATCGCGAGCAAGCTCGGCTCCCACAGGAACGGGTAGCGTAGTCAGATTAGTGCTCAGATCCGAGGACAACAAATTCGAAATACTCAAGGCTGAGTTCGATTAAATAGATGGCTTGCGCCCGCCATGGGGTTGTTCCCGGGCGACGGCCAGGAACGGGTCGACCGACGCCGGTCGCGCCGTGCCTCGGCGCCAGGCCAGGCCGACGTCGAGGGTCTGGTTGAGGTCGGCAATCGGTCGCGCTTCGATGATGTCGCCTTCCAGCGACCAGGGGCGGTAGGTCATGTCCGGTTGGATCGATACGCCCAGCCCCGCTGCCACCAGGCTGCGCACCGCTTCGGTCGAGGCCGTACGCAGGGTGATCTTCGGTTGCAGGCCGGCACCGCGCCACAGGCGCTGGGCGTTACGGTCCATTTCATCGACGTTCAGTTGGATCAGCGGCTCGCGGGCCACGTCGGCCAGGTTGATGCTGTCGTGCTCCAGCAGCGGGTGCTGCGCCGGCAGCCACAAGCGGTGGGGCGAATGCGTCAGGACTTCGGTCTGCAAGGCGTGGCGGTCTTCCAGGTTGGACAGGATCAACACCCCGACGTCGATTTCGCCGCTGACCAGCAAATGCTCGATGTACGGGCGTTCGTCTTCCATCACGCGGATTTCCACGTTGGGATAGGCGCGCTGGAAGCGGGTCAGCAGGTCCGCCAGGTAATAACCGGCGACCAGGCTGGTGACGCCGATGGTGACTTGGCCGGCGACCTGGTCGGTGCTTTGCTGCAGGCTGCGCTTGGCGTTGTCGACGGTGGCCAGGATCAGATGGGCCTGGCGCAGGAATTGATGGCCCTGGTGGGTCAGGGTCATGCCTTTGGCGTGGCGGTTGAACAGGCTGACGCCGATTTCCTGTTCCAACTGCTGGATGGCCAGGGTCAGGGTGGACTGGGAAATGAATGCCGTTTGCGCAGCGGCGGAGATGGAGCCGGTTTCAGCCACGGCGATGAAATGACGGATCTGACGCAGGGTCATCATGGTCGAATACCCAGTGGGCGATTTTATCGATGTGCTGGAGTGTATATCGTTTTTTTAGAAAGGTAGGTGAGCGCGTCTTTGAATGAGCCAGGCAACATCTGGAAGCAATCTCGCCGGAGGCGCCGGGGCACTTTCGATCTAGGCTGGGGGCCTTACGTTGACCCGAAATGTGGAGACGACAAATGAACACCCGTGGATTGCTCGATCAGCTTCTCAAATCCGGCCAGGAAATGTTGCAGAACAAGGCTGGCGGTTCCCAAGGCAAGTCGTCCGGCGGTCTGGGCGGGTTGCTCGGTGGCTCCGGCAACTTGGGCGGGATGCTTTCCGGCGCGGGCGGCGGGGCACTGGCCGCCGGGGCCATGGGCCTGTTGCTGGGCAACAAGAAAGCCCGCAGCTTCGGCGGCAAGGCCCTGGCCTATGGTGGCCTGGCTGCCTTGGGCGTGATCGCCTACAAAGCCTATGGCAACTGGCAGGCCCAACAGGGCAACGCACCGAAAACCGAACCGCAGACCCTCGACCGCGTGCCTGCGGCGCAGGTCGAGCAGCATAGCCAGGCGATCCTCAAGGCGCTGGTGGCGGCGGCCAAGGCCGATGGTCACGTGGATGAGCGTGAACGGCAGTTGATCGAAGGCGAGTTCACCAAGCTCGACAACGACCAGGAACTGCAACACTGGCTGCACGCCGAGCTCAACAAGCCCCTGGACCCCACCGACGTCGCCCGCGCCGCCAGCACCCCGGAAATGGCGGCAGAAATGTACATCGCCAGCGTGATGCTGGTGGACGAGGAAAACTTCATGGAGAAGTCCTACCTCGACGAACTGGCGCGCCAACTCAAACTGGAGCCAGGGTTGAAGGTGGAGTTGGAGAAACAGGTACGCCAGGCGACTGTATAGATCAGTCCCAACTCATTCCCCTGTGGGAGCGGGCTTGCTCGCGAAGGCGGTGTGTCAGTCAATGGAAATGTCGACTGATGCACCGTTTTCGCGAGCAAGCCCGCTCCCACAGTGGTTTTGTGGTGTTTGGCGGTCTTGTGTCCAACCCATTTCCCTGTGGGAGCGAGCCTGCTCGCGATGGGGCCCGGTCAGTCACAGTGTTTTTGACTGATGCACCGCTATCGCGAGCAGGCTCGCTCCCACAGGTCAAATCCCCTCACACCGCCATACTGGCCCGGCGCCGCCCTCGGCTATACTGCCCAACATTTCAAGTGCCCGAGGTTTTACTGTGAAGAATTGGACATTGCGCCAACGCATCCTGGCGAGTTTTGCGGTGATCATCGCCATCATGCTGTTGATGGTGGTTGTCTCGTATTCACGGTTGTTGAAGATCCAGGACAGCGGAGAAAAGGTCCGGACCGATGCGGTGCCGGGGGTATATTTCAGTTCCATGATTCGCGGCGGCTGGGTCGACAGCTACGTCTTGACCCAACAAATCGTCGGCCTTTCGGGCAACCGGGAAATCACCGCCCAGGACAAGGCCCGCTACCAGGGCTTCGAGCAGCACCTGCGCGAAGAAATACAGAACTATCAAAAACTGATCCAGAACCCCGCCGACCAGGCCTCTTTCGACGAGTTCGAGGCCAATCACCTGGCGTTCAACCAGGCCATGGCAAAGGTCCTGGACTTGTACCAGCGCAAGGACTACGAAGGTGCGCGGCAGGCCTTGGACAAAGAGCTGACGCCAGAATGGATCGGCGGCCGCGGGCATTTGAACCAGATCATCGAGCGCAATCGTGAGCTGGCGGAAAACGCCACCCTGACCATCGGCGATGCGGTCACCGCGGCCAAGATCGCCATGGGCCTGTCGTTCCTGGTCGCGCTGATCATCGCCGTGCTGTGCGGGTTGTTGTTGATGCGGGCGATCATGGGGCCGATGAACCGTATCGTCGAGATTCTCGAGATCATGCGCAGCGGCGACCTGAGCGGACGCCTGAACCTGGCGCGCAAGGACGAATTCGGTGCGGTGGAAACCGGCTTCAACGACATGATGGCCGAACTGACCTCGCTGGTGTCCCAGGCCCAGCGCTCCTCCGTGCAGGTCACCACCTCGGTCACCGAGATCGCCGCCACCTCGCGCCAGCAGCAGGCCACGGCCACCGAAACCGCCGCCACCACCACCGAGATCGGCGCGACCTCCCGGGAAATCGCCGCCACTTCCCGGGACCTGGTGCGCACCATGACCGAAGTGTCCACCGCCGCCGACCAGGCTTCGGTGGCCGCCGGCTCCGGCCAGCAAGGCCTGGCGCGCATGGAGGAAACCATGCATTCGGTGATGGGCGCCGCCGACCTGGTGAACGCCAAGCTGGCGATCCTCAACGAGAAGGCCGGCAACATCAACCAGGTGGTGGTGACCATCGTCAAAGTGGCCGACCAGACCAACCTGTTGTCCCTCAACGCCGCCATCGAGGCTGAGAAGGCCGGTGAGTACGGGCGCGGTTTCGCCGTGGTTGCCACGGAAGTACGGCGCCTGGCCGACCAGACCGCCGTGGCGACCTATGACATCGAGCAGATGGTGCGCGAGATCCAGTCCGCGGTATCGGCCGGTGTGATGGGCATGGACAAGTTCTCCGAAGAAGTGCGTCGGGGCATGGCCGAAGTGCAGCAGGTGGGTGAGCAACTGTCGCAGATCATCCATCAGGTTCAGGCCCTGGCGCCGCGCGTGTTGATGGTCAACGAAGGCATGCAGGCCCAGGCCACCGGTGCCGAGCAGATCAACCACGCCTTGGTGCAGTTGGGCGATGCCAGCAGCCAGACCGTGGATTCCCTGCGCCAGGCCAGTTCCGCCATCGACGAGCTGAGCCAGGTCGCCGTAGGGCTGCGCAGCGGCGTCTCGCGTTTCAAAGTCTGATGGGCGAACTAGAGACCCGCCGTGGCGCCGCACCGACGGCCCGCCAGTCGTTGTTCCTGGTGTTCTGCATCGGCAACGAACGTTACGCCCTGCAGGCCATCGATGTGGTGGAAGTGCTGCCGCGCCTGCCTCTCAAGCCGATTGCCCGGGCGCCGTCCTGGGTGGCGGGGGTGTTTGCCTGGCGCGGCACGGTGGTGCCGGTGATCGACCTGTGCGCCCTGACCTTCGGCCAGAGCGCCGAGGCCCGGACCAGTACGCGATTGGTGCTGGTGCGCTATCAGGGCGACGCACAACAAATGGGACAAGTGCTGGGGTTGATCCTGGAACAGGCGACCGACACCGTGCGCTGCGCCCCGGCCGATTTCAAACCCTATGGCCTGGACAACCGGCAGGCGCCGTACCTCGGCCCTGTCCGTGAAGATGCCCTGGGGTTGCTGCAATGGGTGCGGGTCAATGACCTGCTCGATGAATCCGTTCGGGCGCTGCTGTTTCCTGCGCCGCCGCTGAACCTCGATGACCTCGAGGCCACGCCATGAACAACGACCAGCGTTTTTTCGATTTCCTCAAGGAGCGCATCGGCCTGGATGTGACCTCCGTCGGCACCGCGATCATTGAGCGGGCCGTGCGCCAGCGCATCATTGCCGTGCCCGGGCGAACCGCCGATGAATATTGGCAGGCCCTGCAGCATTCGGCCCAGGAGCAGCAGGCGCTGATCGAAGCGGTGATCGTCCCGGAGACCTGGTTCTTCCGCTACCCGGAATCCTTCGCGACCCTCGCCAGGCTGGCCGTCAAGCGCCTGGCCGAGATCAAGCACCTGCGCGCGCTGCGCATCCTCAGCCTGCCGTGTTCCACTGGCGAAGAACCTTATTCGATTGCCATGGCCTTGCTCGACGCAGGCCTGGGACCGCATCAGTTCAAGGTAGACGGCCTGGACGTCAGCCCGCTGTCGGTGGCGCGGGCCAAGGAAGCGCGCTACGGCAGGAATTCCTTCCGTGGCGCGGAACTGGGTTTTCGCGAGTGGTACTTCGACGCCGAAGACGAGGGTTATCGCCTCAGCGAGCGGGTGCGTGAACAGGTGCGT
Source organism: Pseudomonas sp. CFII68 (assembly GCF_000416195.1). Classification (NCBI taxonomy): domain Bacteria; kingdom Pseudomonadati; phylum Pseudomonadota; class Gammaproteobacteria; order Pseudomonadales; family Pseudomonadaceae; genus Pseudomonas; species Pseudomonas sp. CFII68. The sequence goes on along the minus strand of NZ_ATLN01000112.1, from coordinate 89,428 downwards.
TTGCAAGTAGGCAACCTGCTGGATCCGGCTTTGCTGGTGAACGAGGCACCTTACGATTTTGTGTTCTGTCGCAACCTGTTGATCTATTTCGACCAGCCGACCCAACAGCAGGTGTTCGAGGTGCTCAAGCGTCTGACCCATCAGGACGGCGTGCTGTTCATCGGCCCCGCCGAGGGCAGCTTGCTGGGCCGACTGGGCATGCGCTCGATCGGGATCGCCCAATCGTTCGCCTTCAGCCGCCAGGGGGCCCCCGAGCCGCAACCGTTGCCGGCCTTGATGCCGACCCCGCTGCCGGTTCGTCAGCCACCGCCCCGCGTTGTCCCTCCGGTGATTCGGCCGCGGCCGTTTGCGGCGAGCGTGACGCCGATTGTCGAGCCCAAAAGCAGCGATGCCGCGACCTTGCTGGCCAATATCGCCGCCCTGGCCAACGGTGGCAAAAGCGCCGAGGCCCGCGTGGCTTGCGAAGCCTACTTGCGCAGCCACGCGCCAAACGCCCAGGTGTTCTATTGGTTGGGCCTGCTCAGCGACATGGCTGGCAGCGCCCTTGAAGCCCAGGGTTTTTATCGCAAGGCGCTTTATCTTGAACCGCAACACGCCGAGGCCCTGGTGCATCTGGCGGCGCTGCTGGCTTCCCAGGGAGACGCGGCCGGAGCCCGTCGATTGCAGGAACGCGCCGCCCGTAGCGGGCGCGCGGCAGACAGTGAGCACAAACGATGAGCGGTTCGGCTTCTTACACCGTCACCCATGACGATGCCCAGGCAATCGACGACTGCTGGAATCGCATCGGCGTGCATGGCGACAAATCCTGTCCGCTGTTGGTCGAGCATATCCACTGCCGCAATTGCTCGGTGTATTCGGCGGCCGCCACCCGGCTGCTCGACCGTTATGCCTTGCCGCAGGATCAGCGGGAGGTGTCCCTGGCCCCGGTGGACACCGATGTGGTCACGCGCTCGCTGCTGATGTTCCGCCTCGGCGAGGAATGGCTGGGCCTGACCACTCGCAGCCTGGTGGAAGTGGCGCCGTTGCAGCCGATCCATTCCTTGCCCCACCAGCGCTCGCGGGCCTTGTTGGGCGTGGCGAATGTACGCGGGGCGCTGGTGGCCTGCCTGTCGCTGGTCGAGCTGTTGGACCTGGAGCCCGGCGCGGCGGTGGTTGCCGGCGCACGGGTGATGCCGCGCATGTTGATTGTCGCGGCCAAGGGCGGGCCGGTGGTGGTGCCGGTGGATGAGGTGGACGGCATCCACGCCATCGATGAACGCATCCTGGCGAGCGCTTCGCAATCGTCGGGCAAGTACACCCGTGGTGTGCTGCCCTTCAAGGGCCGCAGCCTGCGCTGGCTGGATGAAGAACAGCTGCTGTCCGCCGTGGCCCGGAGCCTGTCATGACCCCAGATCAGATGCGCGACGCCTCGTTGCTGGAACTGTTCAGCCTGGAAGCCGAAGCCCAGACCCAGGTGCTGAGCACCGGCCTGCTGGCCCTGGAGCGCGATCCGACCCAGGCCGAATACCTCGAGTCGTGCATGCGCGCGGCGCACTCCCTCAAGGGCGCGGCGCGCATTGTCGGGGTGGACGCCGGGGTCAGCGTGGCCCATGTGATGGAGGATTGCCTGGTCAGCGCCCAGGAGCGGCGCCTGGTGTTGGGCGCCGAGCACATCGACGCCTTGCTGCAAGGCACCGACCTGCTGACGCGCATCGCCACCCCGGGCAACAGCGTCGTCGCCGCGGACATCGACGCCTATGTGGGGTTGATGGGGTGGCTGCTTGATCCCAACGCGCCAAAGGCCCCGGCAATGGTCTTGCCAAGCGTCGAGATTCCGGTCGAGACATCGGTCGAGCCGCTACGCGTCGAGCTGCCGGAAGTGGAACTGCCCCCGGCAACTGAGCCGGCCCCCAAGCGCAAACGGGTCACCGAAGGCGGCGAGCGGGTCTTGCGGGTCACGGCCGAACGCCTCAACAGTTTGCTTGATCTGTCGAGCAAATCCCTGGTGGAGACCCAGCGCCTCAAGCCCTGGCTGGCGACGATGCAACGCCTCAAGCGCCAGCAAAGCAGCGGCCTGCGCGCCCTTGAAGAGCTGAACGTGCACCTCAAGGACCATGCCCTGAGCCTGCAAGCCCAGGAAGCCCTTGGCGATGCCCGCCGTTTGCTCGCCGAAACCCAGCAATGGCTGGCGCAGAAAACCGCCGAGCTGGATGAGTTCGCCTGGCAGGCCAGTCAACGGGCGCAGGTGCTGTACGACACGGCGCTGGCCTGTCGCATGCGCCCGTTCGCCGATGTGCTTTCGGGTCAGACACGCATGGTCCGTGACCTGGGCCGCAGCCTGGGCAAACAGGTGCGCCTGGAGATTGAAGGCGAGAAAACCCAGGTCGATCGCGATGTGCTGGAAAAGCTCGAAGCGCCACTGACCCACTTGCTGCGCAACGCCGTGGACCATGGCATCGAAACCCCGGAGCAACGAATGCTGGCCGGCAAGCCCGCCGAAGGCCTGATCCGCCTGCGGGCTTCCCATCAGGCTGGCCTGTTGGTGTTGGAGTTGGCGGACGATGGCGCCGGGGTGGACCTGGAACGGGTGCGCCGCAGTATCGTCGAGCGCGGCCTTTCCCCTGAGCAAACCGCTGCCAGCCTGAGCGAAGAGGAGCTGCTGACCTTCCTGTTCCTGCCCGGTTTCAGCCTGCGCGACAAAGTTACCGAAGTGTCCGGGCGCGGCGTCGGCCTGGACGCCGTCCAGCACATGGTCCGGCAACTGCGCGGTGCGGTGGTACTGGAGCAGACGGCGGGCGAGGGCAGTCGCTTTCACCTCGAGGTACCGCTGACGCTGTCGGTGGTGCGCAGCCTGGTGGTGGAAGTCGGCGATGAAGCGTACGCCTTTCCCCTGGCCCACATCGAACGCATGTGCGACCTGGCGCCGGAAGACATCGTCCAGGTCGAAGGTCGCCAGCATTTCTGGCACGAAGGCCGGCATATCGGCTTGGTCGCCGCCAGCCAATTGCTCAATCGCCCGGCGACGCAAGGCAGTAGCCAGACCCTCAAGGTCGTGGTGATCCGCGAGCGCGAGACGATCTACGGCGTGGCGGTGGAGCGCTTCATTGGCGAGCGGACCCTGGTGGTTTTGCCTCTGGACGAACGCTTGGGCAAGGTCCAGGACATTTCCGCCGGGGCCTTGCTCGACGATGGCTCGGTGGTGTTGATTGTCGATGTCGAAGACCTGCTGCGTTCGGTGGACAAGTTGCTCGATACCGGGCGCCTGGAACGCATCGCCCGACAGAACCAGGCCCAGGCCCTGCGCAAGCGGATCCTGGTGGTGGACGATTCCCTCACCGTGCGCGAGCTGCAACGCAAGTTGTTGCGGGGTCGCGGCTACGACGTGGCGGTGGCGGTGGATGGCATGGATGGCTGGAATGCATTGCGCTCGGAGGATTTCGACTTGCTGATCACCGACATCGACATGCCACGCATGGACGGCATCGAGCTGGTGTCGCTGTTGCGGCGCGACAACCGCTTGCAGTCGCTGCCGGTGATGGTGGTGTCCTACAAGGACCGCGAAGAAGACCGCCGTCGTGGTCTCGACGCCGGGGCCGACTATTATCTGGCCAAGGCGAGTTTTCACGACGACGCCCTGCTCGACGCCGTGGTTGAATTGATCGGAGGGGCGCGCGCTTGAAGATCGCCATCGTCAATGACATGCCCCTGGCGGTCGAGGCCCTGCGTCGTGCCCTGGCGTTCGAGCCGGCGCATCAACTGGTCTGGGTGGCCGCCAACGGCGCCGAGGCGGTGCAACGCTGCGCCGAATACACCCCGGACCTGATCCTCATGGACTTGTTCATGCCGATCATGGATGGCGTGGAAGCCACCCGGCGGATCATGGCCGACAGCCCATGCGCTATTGTGATTGTCACCGGGGACAGCCAGCAGAACGTCCACCGGGTGTTCGAGGCCATGGGCCATGGCGCGCTGGATGTGGTCGATACCCCGGCCTTGGGGGTCGGTAACCCGGCGGACGCTGCAGCGCCGCTGCTGCGCAAGATCACCAACATCGGCTGGTTGATCGGTGAGCGCAACAAGCGTGAACGACCGCCAGCGGCGCAGCGTGCGGCAGTGTCGCGCAAGAGCCTGGTGGCCATCGGGTCGTCGGCGGGCGGGCCGGCGGCGCTGGAGGTGCTGCTCAAGGCGCTGCCGCGTGACTTTACCCCGGCCATCGTGCTGGTCCAGCATGTGGACGAGGTGTTCGCCGCCGGCATGGCGGAGTGGCTGGGCAGTGTCTCGGGCCACACGGTGCGCCTGGCCCGGCAGGGCGAGACGCCACAGAGCGGCACGGTGTTGCTGGCCGGGACCAATCATCATCTGCGCTTGTTGAAGGACGGCACCCTGGCCTACACCGCCGAGCCGGTGAACGAGATCTACCGGCCTTCCATCGACGTGTTTTTTGAAAGTGTCGCCCAGTACTGGAGCGGTGACGCGGTGGGTGTATTGCTCACCGGCATGGGCCGCGACGGTGCGCAAGGGCTTAAACTGATGCGCCAGCAGGGCTATGTGACCATCGCCCAGGACCAGCGCAGCAGCGCGGTGTACGGGATGCCCAAAGCGGCGGCCGCCATCGACGCCGCCGCCCATATTCTCGCCCTGGACGCTATCGCGCCACGGCTGTTGGAGATTTTTACCCCATGATGAACCCCGCCAGCCTTGCGCCAGGGCGTACTCAGGTAAGCCACCATGAATGATCTGCAGCTCGACGAATTCAAGCGCGATGAGAACGCCGCCATGGTCTTGCTCGTCGACGACCAGGCGATGATCGGCGAAGCGGTGCGGCGCGGGCTATCGAACGAAGACAACATCGACTTCCATTTCTGCTCCGATCCTCACCAGGCCATCGCCCATGCGATTCGCATCAAGCCGACGGTGATTCTCCAGGACCTGGTGATGCCCGGCCTGGATGGCTTGAGCCTGGTGCGCGAGTACCGTAACCATCCGGCCACCCGCGATATCCCGATCATTGTCCTGTCTACCAAGGAGGACCCGTTGATCAAGAGCGCGGCGTTCGCCGCCGGGGCCAACGACTACCTGGTCAAGTTGCCGGACAACATCGAACTGGTGGCGCGCATCCGCTATCACTCGCGTTCCTACATGATGCTGTTGCAACGCGACGCGGCCTATCGGGCGCTGCGAGTCAGCCAGCAGCAACTGCTCGACACCAACCTGGTGCTGCAACGCTTGATGAACTCCGACGGCCTGACCGGCCTGTCCAATCGCCGGCACTTCGACGAATACCTGGAGCTGGAATGGCGCAGGGCGATGCGCGACCAGAGCCAACTGTCGCTGCTGATGATCGACGTGGACTACTTCAAGTCCTACAACGACAACTTCGGCCACTTGGAAGGCGACGAAGCGCTGCGCAAGGTCGCCACGGCGATCCGCGAGGCGTGCAGCCGTCCGTCCGACTTGCCGGCCCGCTACGGCGGCGAGGAGTTCGCCCTGGTCCTGCCCGGCACCTCGCCGGGCGGCGCCTGCTTTTGATCGTAGTCAAAGATACCCCCGAATAGTTTCGGAGCGCTCGGACAGGTCCTTGATGGTGTTCAGGATCGGGTTGATTTCCATGGCGGGCAGCACTCGTTGGCGAACTTTTGAAAGCCGGCGAGTATAACGTAATCAAGCGCCAGCGGCAGCCCGCCTGGCGGCTTTAGGGGTAATGAGGTTCAGGGATTGATCTGCACAATCCCCCTGTGGCGAGGGGATTTATCCCCGCTGGGCTGCGCAGCAGCCCTAAAGCCCGACAACTCGGTGTGTCAGGCAAATTGAGTTGACTGTATTTGGGGCTGCTGCGCAGCCCAGCGGGGATAAATCCCCTCGCCACAGGGGGATTGTGCAGATCAATCCCTGAACCTCATTACCCCTAAAGCCGCCAGGCGGGCTGCCGCTGGCGCTTGATTACGTTATACTCGCCGGCTTTCAAAAGTTCGCCAACGAGTGCTGCCCGCCATGGAAATCAACCCGATCCTGAACACCATCAAGGACCTGTCCGAGCGCTCCGAAACTATTCGGGGGTATCTTTGACTACGATCAAAAGCATGAGCGTCTGACCGAAGTCAATCGCGAGCTTGAAGATCCGAATGTCTGGAACAACCCTTCGTACGCCCAGGAACTGGGCCGCGAGCGTTCTGCGCTGGCGCAGATCGTCGAGACCCTGGACGAGTTGTCCAGCGGCCTGGCCGATTGCCGCGACCTGCTGGACATGGCTGTCGAAGAGAACGATGAAGGTGCAGTCGGCGATGTCGTCGCCGAGCTGACACGGCTGGACGAGAACCTCGCCAAGCTGGAATTCCGTCGCATGTTCAGCGGCGAGATGGACATGAACAACGCCTACCTGGACATCCAGGCCGGTTCCGGCGGCACCGAGGCCCAGGACTGGGCCAACATCCTGCTGCGCATGTACCTGCGCTGGGCTGACAAACGCGGTTTCGACGCCACCATCATGGAACTGTCGGCCGGTGAAGTCGCCGGGATCAAGGGCGCCACCGTGCACATCAAGGGCGAATACGCCTTTGGCTGGCTGCGGACCGAGATCGGCGTGCACCGCCTGGTGCGCAAGAGCCCGTTCGACTCCGGCAACCGCCGCCACACCTCGTTCTCGGCCGTATTCGTCTCGCCGGAAATCGATGACAACATCGAGATCGAGATCAACCCGGCGGACTTGCGCATCGACACCTACCGTTCCTCCGGGGCCGGTGGTCAGCACGTTAACACCACCGACTCGGCCGTACGGATTACCCACGTACCGACCAACACCGTGGTCAGTTGCCAGAACGAGCGTTCCCAGCACGCCAACAAAGACACCGCGATGAAGATGCTCCGGGCTCGCCTGTACGAGCAGGAAGTGCAGAAGCGCAACGCGGCGTCCCAGGCGCTGGAAGACACCAAGTCGGACATCGGCTGGGGTCACCAGATCCGTTCGTACGTGCTCGATGCCTCGCGGATCAAGGATCTGCGGACCAGCATCGAACGCAGCGATTGCGACAAGGTGCTCGATGGCGATATCGATGAATACCTGATCGCCAGCCTCAAACAAGGGCTGTAACGCGACACCCATGCGGCGGGCAGGCACGCTTCCATCAGGGAGCATGACTCGCCCGCAAACTCCGGCCCGGGGCCGGGGGCAACGAACCTGTGATGGAATCCTTAAAGACATGAGCGACCTAGAACTCGACCCGCAAGCCCTGCAACAGGAAGAAAACTCCCTGATCGCCCTGCGCAAGGAAAAGCTTGCTGCCGAGCGCGCCAAGGGCCAGGCCTTCCCCAACGACTTCCGCCGCGACGCCTACTGCGACGTCTTGCAGAAGCAGTATGCGGACAAGACCAAGGAAGAGCTGGCCGAGGCGGCTATTCCAGTCAAGGTGGCCGGTCGTATCGTGCTCGATCGTGGTTCGTTCATGGTGATCCAGGACATGACCGGGCGCCTCCAGGTCTACGTCAACCGCAAGACCCTGCCGGAAGAAACCCTGGCCGCCGTCAAGACCTGGGACCTGGGCGACATCATTGCCGCCGAAGGCACCCTGGCCCGTTCCGGCAAGGGCGACCTGTACGTCGAGATGACCAGCGTGCGCCTGCTGACCAAGTCCCTGCGCCCGCTGCCGGACAAGCACCACGGCCTGACCGACACCGAGCAGCGCTATCGCCAGCGCTACGTCGACCTGATCGTCAACGAAGACGTGCGCCAGACGTTCCGCGTGCGCTCGCAAGTCATCGCCCACATCCGCAGCTTCCTGATGAAGCGTGACTTCCTGGAAGTCGAGACGCCGATGTTGCAGACCATCCCCGGCGGTGCGGCGGCCAAGCCGTTCGAAACCCACCACAACGCCCTGGACATGGAAATGTTCCTGCGTATCGCGCCGGAGCTGTACCTCAAGCGTCTGGTTGTGGGTGGCTTCGAAAAAGTCTTCGAGATCAACCGCAACTTCCGTAACGAAGGCGTTTCGACCCGGCACAACCCCGAGTTCACCATGCTCGAGTTCTACCAGGCCTACGCCGACTACGAAGACAACATGGACCTGACCGAGGAACTGTTCCGCGAACTGGCGCAGCTGGTTCTCGGGACGACCGACGTGCCGTACGGCGACAAGGTGTTCCACTTCGGCGAGCCGTTCGTGCGCCTGTCGGTGTTCGACTCGATCCTCAAGTACAACCCTGAACTGACGGCCGATGACCTGAACGACATCGAAAAGGCTCGCGCCATCGCCAAGAAGGCCGGTGCCAAGGTGCTCGGCTTCGAAGGCCTGGGCAAGCTGCAAGTGATGATTTTCGAAGAGCTGGTCGAGCACAAGCTGGAACAGCCGCACTTCATCACCCAGTACCCGTTCGAAGTGTCGCCGCTGGCCCGTCGCAACGACGAGAACCCAAGCGTGACCGACCGTTTCGAGCTGTTCATCGGTGGCCGTGAAATCGCCAACGCCTATTCCGAGCTCAACGATGCAGAAGACCAGGCCGAGCGTTTCATGGCCCAGGTGGCTGACAAGGACGCCGGCGACGACGAAGCCATGCACTACGATGCCGACTTCGTGCGTGCCCTGGAATACGGCATGCCGCCGACCGCTGGTGAAGGTATCGGCATCGATCGCCTGGTGATGTTGTTGACCAACTCACCGTCGATCCGGGACGTGATTCTCTTCCCGCACATGCGGCCACAAGCGTAAGTGCTTCAACTAAAAAGCCGCCTGGAAGGGCGGCTTTTTATTGCCTGTCTGGTACAAGCGTATCAATTGGTTACTTTTTCAAAGAGCGAGGAAGACCTGTCGTGAATCGTGCAATGGCTTCAGAAGGTGCAGCGGGCGTCGCCACGGCTGTCGCTGAAAGTGTTCAGTACCAGGGCCGCAAGGCCAGCCGACAGGGCAGCGAGCAGCGTCGCCAGGAGATTCTCGACGCGGCCATGCGCATTGTGGTGCGTGATGGCGTGCGCGCGGTACGTCACCGCGCCGTGGCCGCCGAAGCCGGCGTGCCGCTGTCGGCCACCACGTATTATTTCAAGGACATCGATGACTTGCTCACCGATACCTTCGCCCAGTATGTGGAACGCAGCGCGGCGTTCATGGCCAAGCTGTGGACCAACAACGAAGGCCTGCTGCGGGAAATGGTCGCCTATGGGGACGGCAGCGCCCAATCGCGCTCGCAACTGGCGGACGACATTGCCCGGATGACCGCCGACTACGTGCAACACCAATTGGACAGTCGCCGTGAGTACCTGATGGCCGAACAGGCCTTTCGCCAGGAAGCGCTGCTCAACCCGCGCCTGGCGGTATTGGTGCGTTCCCACCAGCAGATTTTGCTGCACGGCACCTGTCAGTTTTTCCAGGTATTGGGCTCCCGTGAGCCGCAACAGGATGCCAAAGTGTTGACGGCGATTATCGGTCGGATGGAATATCAGGGCTTGCTCAATGGCGCCGAGCCGGTAGCCGATGAAGATATGCTCGGCATCCTGACCCGCTACATGCACCTGGTACTGGCGTCGGTGTAACCCCTTGTGGGAGTAGGCTAGGTGGGAGCAAAGCTTGCTCGCGATGAACGATAACGCGGTCCCTCGATAGGCCGAGGTGTTTTCATCGCGAGCAAGCTTTGCTCCCACACACACCTGCTCTCACATGTAAGGACAAGGTGCCGTGCCATAGGGAGTTCAAATGAAAGCCTGGCGTGCCGTTGTACTGGCCGTGTCGTTGCTGCTGCTCAGTGGTTGCCTGGTGTCGTTCAAGGCACCGTTGCCTGACAGCGAAGCCGCGCCCGCGGGCCTGCTCGGTGACTGGACCAGCACCAATGCCTGGGGTGAACCGTTGAACCTGGAGCTGACGCAGGTCGGCAAGCACCGCTACCAGGCCATCAGCTACTTCAGGGCCAGGCCCCATGAGCGCGAAGCCATTCCCCTGACGGTGTCCCGTCATGGCAGCCGCTGGTACGTGTCGGCCAAGGTGCCGGCCCGGTTTGGCGGCCATTATCTGATCGCCGGTTTCGAGTTGACCGACAAGCAGGAGCTGGTGGTTTACAACCTGGACCTGGAGCAGATCAACCAGGCCATCGGCCAGAAGATCCTCAGCGGCCAACCGAACCAGAGCGAGGAAGGTGACGGCGTGCTGGTGGACAGCGACATGAACAAGGTTTTCGGTTACCTCGACGACCCGGCCAATTCCGACGTGTTCTCGGAGGCCGTGCGCTACCAGCGTCTGGTCAAATCCCAATAACAGCAACAAGCGGACGTTTTTTCACAGGAGTTCCGGGTGGACGATTACCAGCAGACGATACGCACCTTGTCCGATCGCATTGTGCTGGCGCAAACGCCGATTCGCATCCTCGACGCGGTGAAGTGGGACGAGAGCATCCGCAAGGGGTTTCTCAAGGCCAAGGGCAAGGAAATGCCTGCGGTGGATCGCGACTATTACCTCAACCGGCCACTGTCCTTCGATTCCAGCAAGGTGAAGCTGGAGTTCCAGAACATCGAGCGTGACATCACCCGCCAACTGGGGCAGTTCAACCCGGTCGGCCAGATCATGCGCCGCATGTGCAAGGAATACCGCATGGTGGTGCGCATGCTCGAAGCGCGTGGCACCGAGGATTTCGGGCTGATCTCCCAGGAGCTCTATGGCGCCGCCTCCGATGCCTTCCACGCCGGCGACCCGACCCTGGCCGACCTGGGCCTGATGCTCTCCGATTACCTGAACAACATCGATGGCCGTGGCGACCTCAAGGACGAGCCCAAAGTCCTCAGCGCCAAGGAAGCCGTCAGCCTGCTGCAGCACCGCCTCAACCGGGTGTTTGGCGAAGCCGAGGAAACTATCCGGGTGTTCGAGTCCGATGGCATTGTGGCCGACGCAGCGGCGGGTGCGGACTACATCAAGATCCGCACCGATGCGATGTTCAACGAGCGCGACGTGCGAGCGCTGGAAGTCCACGAAGGGCTGGTGCACGTCGGCACCACCCTCAATGGCTTGAACCAGCCGATCTGCACCTTCCTGTCCAAGGGCCCGCCCTCGTCCACCGTGACCCAGGAAGGCCTGGCGATCCTGATGGAAATCATCACCTTCGCCTCCTACCCGAGTCGCCTGCGCAAACTGACCAACCGCACCCGGGCCATTCACATGGTGGAGGAGGGCGCCGATTTCCTGCAGGTCTTCGAGTTCTTCCGCGAGCAGGGTTTTGAAATGGCCGAAAGCTACGGCAACGCCAGTCGGGTTTTCCGAGGGTCGGTGCCGACGGGTCTGCCATTCACCAAAGACTTGTCCTACCTCAAAGGCTTCATCATGGTTTACAACTACATTCAGTTGGCCGTGCGCAAGGGCAAGCTGGAACAGGTGCCGCTGCTGTTCTGCGGCAAGACCACCCTCGAGGACATGCGCACGTTGCGGCAACTGGTGGACGAAGGCCTGGTCGTACCACCCAAGTACCTGCCCGAGCAGTTTCGCGACATGAACGCCCTGTCGGCCTGGATGTGTTTCTCCAACTTCCTGAACCACCTGAGCCTGGACCGGATCGAAGCGGATTATTCCAATATCCTTTGAAGGTCACTAAGTTCAACTGTGGGAGCGGGCTTGCTCGCGAAGGCGGTGCATCAGTTAACGATTATGTTGGCTGACACACCGCCTTCGCGAGCAAGCCCGCTCCCACAGGGGATAGCGGTGATTTTCAGGCCAGCTCGGTCGCGTAAGCCTGTTCCAACAGCACCGTAAAGCGGTTGAAGGCATCCAGCGCGCCTTTGTCCGCCTCGGCTTCCTGCTGTTCGGTAAAGGCCAGGCCGTCGAGGGTGCGGGTGAAGGATTTCCAACCTTCGGCGCGCCCACCGGCAGGTTCTGCCAGGTGCCGGGCGCCGAAGGTTTCGCTCAACCCCAGGCCCACGGCGCGCTTGATCAGGAACGCGGCGCCGAGCTTGGAGCCCTCGGAGACGAACAGCCAGCCCAAGGCCTCAGCCTGGGTCGGGTTTTTCACCGAGCCGGCCACTGGCGCAGGGACTTCGGTGTCCAGGTCGGCAAGGTCCGCCTTGGCCGCTTCCGCCCTGCATCGGGCCGGAAGGTCGGGGATCAGGGCGGACAGTTCGGCGTCGTTGTACAGAGCCACCAGTTCCGACTGGAACAGGTACTGGGCGACGACGAAACGGGCGAAGCTGGCCGGGGTTTCGAATGGGGCGTGGGCCTTGACCAGCGCGTCGAGCCGGCTGTGGGGCTCGTGGGTGATCTGGTTCAGGCGTTGGGAGCGAGAAGTGGGGCGTTGTGTGGTCATGAACAATTCCTTCGAGTTGGAACAGTGTGGCAAGGGGCTGTGGGAGCAAAGCTTGCTCGCGAAACAGGCGCCTCGATCTCTGAAAGACCGCATCGCCTTCATCGCGGGCAAGCCTTGCTCCCACATGACTCTCCTCGTCACGGGTATTTGTTTGGCCTGGGCAACCGAGTCAGATATCCCAGATCAGGTTCACCGCGAAGTTACGCCCGGGCGCCGTCAGGCGATCGAGGTTGGCGGGGCTCAGCACCGCCGCCTCGCCGACGCTGTCGTAGCCGCGCACGTCATCCCAGAGCCAGTACTGCTTGTCGGTGAGGTTGTAGAGGCCGCCGCTGACGGTGACGTCGTCGGTCACCTTGTAGAAACCGCTCAGGTCGAGGATGCCGAAGCCTGGCGTCTTGAACTGGCTGCTCACGCCATCGGGCGAGTTGAAGTTGCTGTCGTCGACGCGGTCCTTTTTCTTGACCAGGGTCCAACTGAGCAAGGTGCCGTAGCGGTCCTGGTCGTAGCCCAGGCCGAATACGCCGGTCAGCGGGTTGACGCTGTTGAGCGGCTCGCCAGTGTCGTCGTTGCGACCGTACGCGTAGGCCACCGAGCCTTGGGTGTACAAGCCCTTCGGTGCACCAAACACGTCCAGGTCCAGGCGTCCCTTGACTTCGGCGCCCTTGATGGTGGCGTGCTTGATGTTGTTGCTCTGGAAGGTCAACTGGTCGGCGCCGGGGGTGATGGCGTCCTCGTTGATGAAGTCGCGGTACTTGTTGTAGAACACCGCCACGTCGAACGAACCGGAATCGAAACGACCGCGCAGGCCGGTCTCGTAGCTCTTGCTTTTTTCCGGCTCCAGATCGGGGTTGGGTTCTACGCTGTAGCCGACGTCGGGGTTGTCGAAACGACCGTACAGGGCCTTGGCGGTCGGTGTGCGGAAACCTTCGGCGTACTGGCCGTACCCGGTGTACTCATCGCTCAAGGCATAGGTCAGGCCGAACTTCGGTGAGACGCGATGCCAGGTCTTGTTCTTGTCGCTGACTGTACCGCCGCCGGTAGGGTCTACGGTGTTGAGGAACTCCTCGGTCAGGTGCGGCTTGAGCCGGGTGTAGTCGTAGCGCAGGCCTGGCGTGAAGGTCCAGCGGTCCCAACTGATCTGGTCCTGGGCGAACAGGCTGTAGGTGTTGATGGTCGGGTCCGGGAAGTCACTGACCTTTTCCAGGACGTCCCGGGTACTGATGGCACCCACGGCGGAGCAACCCACGCCGACCGCCAGGCACACGCCATTGCCGCTGCGCGAGCCGGTGACTTTCTGCTGCTTGAGGGTGGTGCCGTAAGTCAGCGCGTGATCGGTGTCGGCGACGCGGAAGGCCTTGTCCAGTTGCGCGTCGAAGACCCACTGTTTCTCTTCGTAGAGGGTCTCCCGGGTGCGCAGGACCTGGCGGGTGATGGGGAAGTAGAACTCGGCGGTGCTCTCATCGGTCTTGGCGACCTGGTGATTCAGGCTCCACTTGACGTGATCGGCCAGCAGGCTGTCGAGGGCGAAACTGTGCTCCAGGCCGAAACGCTCGCGGGTGATGGTGTCGTTGCCGGTGCGCCACTGGTACATGCCGCCGGGCAGCACAAAGTTCGGGATCGCCGGCTGGCCGTTGGAGTAGGGGCCGCCATAGGCGCTTTTCAGGTCGGTGTCGCGGTCGTCCTTGTATTTCTCGTAGACCAGGCCAAGGTGTGCGTCGTCGCTGTAGTTCCAGCCGAGCTTGGCTAGCACGTTGTTGGCGCGCACGTCTTCCGGGTTGGCCGCGGTGCGGTCCAGGCCGGTGCCGTTGTGGCTGCCGTAGGATTCGGTTTCATGACCGTCGCGTTGGCTGTAGTGCAACAGGCCGTCGAACTGCCCGCTGCGACCGGCGACGGTGGCGGACTTGAGCCAGCTCTCGTCGGCGGAGCTGTAGCCGGTCTTCAGGCGGGCGCCAACGTCCTCGCCCGGCTTGATGATGTCGTCCGGATCCAGAGTGAAGTAGCTGACGGCACCGCCAATGGCATTGCTGCCGTACAGCACCGAGGCCGGACCGCGGAGGATTTCCACGCGCTTGATGATTTCCGGGTCGACGTAGTTGCGCTGGGTCTTGGCGTAAGGCCCGTTGAAGAAGCCGCCGGGAATTTCCACACCGTCGACCTGGGTCAGGATCCGGTTGCCGTCGATGCCGCGGATGTTGTAGCCGCTGATACCGCCGCGCTGGCCCGCGCCGCCCACCGATACGCCCGGCTCATAGCGCACCAGGTCCTTGAGGGTATTGACGTTGTTGCGGTCCAGTTCCTGGCGGTCGTGGACCGTGACCGTACTCGGTACGCTGGTGATGTCCTGTTCCTGGCGGGTGGCGCTGATGGTCACCTGTTGCAACTCCAGCGCGCTGCCGGCACTGCGTTTTTCCAGGACGATGCTGTTGTCGCCCAGCTTGCGGTAGCTCAGGTTGGTCCCCACCAACAGGCGCTCCAGGGCTTTTTCAGGTGACAGCGAGCCGTTCACCCCTGGCGAGGCGACGCCTGCGGCCAGTTCCGCGGGCATCCCGACCTGCCAGCCGGTGACCGCGGTGAATGCATTCAGCGCCGAGACCAGTGGCTGCCGGGCGATGGCAAAGCTGTAGTCGCCCATGTTGCGTGCAGCGGGTTGCACGGTGGTGGCGGCCAGGGCGAGCGGCGCGGTGCCGGCCATCAGAAGGGCGGCGGTGAGCAGTGACAGCGTGCAAGAGGGGGCAAGAAACCGGCAAGTAAGGCGAGAGGACATCGATAGCGCTCCGTGTCGCATCTGTTATAGGTGCAGATTCACATCGATGGATGCGAATCAATTGCATTGGCTATAACGAGACGAATCAGCGGAGCCTATCGAGTAAAAATAATTCTCATTTAGTTCAGGATCACCAGCGCCGGGAACTCCTGAAGCCGCGCCGAGGTGATATGGGCCAGCGAACGGACCACGTCCAGCGGCTGGTCGAGGCGGTAATTGCCAGTCACAGCGACGTTGGCCAATTGTTCGTTACTGTTGATGATCCAGCCGGGGTAATAGCGTCGCAGCTCGGCCAGTACCTGGCTCAGTGGCCGGTTTTCGAACACCAGCCGACCCTGGACCCAGGCCAGGTCCGTGTTGGCCTCGAGCCGGGCCGGGCGGTCGAAGCCGTTGGGGCCGATGCGGATGCTTTCGCCGGCCGACAGCCGCACATGGGCGTCGTTGCGGGTGGCCCGCAGGTCCACGTCGCCGCGCTGCACCTGGACTTGCGCCACGCCGTCGAGGTAACGCACGGCGAATGTGGTGTCGCTGACGCTGGCCGTGACCGGGCCGGCATCGATTTCCAGCGGCAGGTTACGGTTGCCCGGGACTTCGAAAAATGCCTCGCCCTTGTACAGGCGCGCGACATGCCGTTGTTCGTTGAACGTGCTGGATAAGGCCGAGTCGGTGTTGAGCAGGACTTTGGAGCCGTCCTCCAACTGCAGGCGCTGGCGCTCACCGACCACGGTCAGGTGGTCGGCCTGCAAGCGCAGGGGCAGGTCGCTGAAATTGAACAGGCCGAGAAACAGCACGGCGGCGGTGGCCAGGGGTTTCCAGTGGGCGCGCAGGCGCGACAGCGCGGTGACCTTGGGCGCGGCTGCAAGTTGGCGGGCACTTTCCATCACCTGCGGGCCGTTCCAGATCGCCTGGGCCCGGGCGAACGCCTCGCCGTGGCGTGGATCGGCTGCCAGCCAGGCGTCGAACTGCCGCGTCTGTTCCTCGCTGGGGTTGTCCAGCCGGATCAGCCAGTCCAGCGCCTGCTCCATGGCATGGGTGGTTTCCTGCGTCGCAGTGGGCTCGGCAGAGCGGTGATTGTCCGTCACAGTGGGTTCTCGGTATTAGCGGCACGGGCTCAAGCTACAAGCTGTACGCAGCAAGTGGCAAGCGTGTACGCAGCTTATGGCCTGAAGCGTGAGGCGGGTCACTGCTCGCCGTGGCTACGTTCAGCCACACCCACACAGATCGCCATGATCAGTTTCAGTTCCTTTTGCACGGTGCTCAGGGACACGCCCAGGCGTTCGGCGATTTGCTGGTAACTGTGGCCATGCAGGCGGCTGAGAATGAAGATCTGTTGCTGTCGCGAACTCAGGGCCTGGAGGCTGACGTTCAGGCGCTCAAGCAGTTGTTGGGCATGGGCGGCGTCCTCGGCACTGCTCTGGGGGGCGACGACGTTGTGGACGACCTCCGGCGGTACGTCATCGAGCAAGGTCCGCGACTGGATGCGCCGGGCACGCAGATGGTCCAGCGCCAGGTTGCGGGCGGTCTGGAAAACAAAGGGCTCGAGGTGTTCGACCGTGCGTTCGCCCAAAGCGCGGGTGACGCGCAGGTAGGTTTCCTGAAGCAGGTCTTCGGCGGTACTGGGGTTGCTGACCATGCGCTCGAGGGTGCGCAGCAGCGGCGTGCGCTGGGCGAGGAAGACGAGATGAAAGCGCGATTGACTCACGGTAGGGCCCGATCCGGTTCGAGTAGATGATAATGCTTATCATCTACTCGGCAGGTCAAGCCTTCATTTCATCACGCCGAGCCCATGTGAGGAGCGCAAACCTGTGGGGAGCGAACCTGTGGGAGCAAAGCTTGCTCGCGATGACATCGTCATATGCAGCACCTGTGCTGGCTTTGAAATCGCTATCGCGAGCAAGCTTTGCTCCCACAGGTTTGCTCCCACTGGCCTGCTCCCAAGGTTTGCTCTTACAGGCTCGCTCCACATTGGCCAGCAGTCAGTTACTCGGCGTTACACAACGCCAGGCAGTTATCCAGCATGCGGTTGGAGAAGCCCCATTCGTTGTCATACCAGGCCAGTACCTTGAGCAGCTTGCCGCTGGCCTTGGTGTGGTTGGCGTCGAAGATCGACGACAGCGGATTGTGGTTGAAGTCACTGGAGACCAGCGGCAGGGTGTTGTAGCCGAGGATCTTCGAATGCTGGCTGGCATGGCGCAGCAGTTCGTTGACTTCTTCGGCCGACGCTTCGCGCTTGAGTTGCACGGTCAGGTCGACCAGGGACACGTTGATCACCGGTACGCGCACTGCCATGCCGGTCAGCTTGCCGGCCAGTTCCGGCAGCACCAGGCCCACCGCTTCGGCGGCGCCGGTCTTGCTCGGGATCATGTTCTGGGTGGCCGAACGGGCGCGGTACGGGTCGCTGTGGTAGACGTCGGTCAGGTTCTGGTCGTTGGTGTAGGCATGGATGGTGGTCATCAGGCCGCTTTCGATGCCCAGCTCGCGGTGCAGCACCTGGGCCACCGGGGCCAGGCAGTTGGTGGTGCACGAAGCGTTGGAGATGATCTGGTGGGACTGGCGCAGGATATCGTGGTTCACACCATACACGACGGTAGCATCGGCACCTTTGGCCGGGGCCGAGATGATCACCTTGCGGGCGCCGGCGCTGATATGCGCGGCGGCCTTGGAGCGATCGGTGAACAGGCCGGTGCATTCGAACACGACGTCGATTTTTTCAGCCGCCCAAGGCAGTTCGGCCGGGTTGCGGATGGCGCTGACCGAGATGCGGTCGCCATTGACCGTCAGGCTTTCGTGGTCGTGCTGCACATCGGCATCGAACGTGCCGTGGACGGTGTCGAACTTGAGCAGATGAGCATTGATTGCACTGTCACCCAGGTCGTTGATGGCGACGATCTGCAGGTCGCGGCGATAGCCTTGGGTATACAGTGCACGGAGGACGTTGCGGCCGATGCGGCCAAAACCATTAATTGCGATTCGAAGAGTCATTAACTGCGCCGCCGTCGATTTGTTGTTGGAATTACAAGATTATTCGCATAAAAATAGAAAACAAGCCTTTTTAGTGGCAATATTTTGTTTTATCTACAACGAGTGACCTGAATCAACTGGTCCGAATGGTCAAGAAACCGTCTGTCGCCTCGCCTTTTACACAGCGTGCAGCGGGCTTTTGACCAGCATAGACAATCAGGTCGCCACACCCCGTTAGCCTGGAGTTCTACACATGCATCCCCGCGTTCTTGAGGTCACCGAACGGCTTATCGCCCGCAGCCGCGCCACGCGTCAGGCTTACCTTGCATTGATCCACGGTGCAGCCAGCGACGGGCCGATGCGCGGCAAGCTGCAGTGCGCCAACTTCGCTCACGGCGTGGCTGGCTGCGGCACCGAAGACAAGCATCACCTGCGGATGATGAACGCCGCCAACATCGCCATCGTGTCGTCCTATAACGACATGCTCTCGGCCCACCAGCCCTACGAAACCTTCCCGGAACAGATCAAGAAAGCCCTGCGCGAGATCGGCTCGGTCGGCCAGTTCGCCGGTGGCACGCCCGCGATGTGCGACGGCGTGACCCAGGGCGAGGCGGGGATGGAACTGAGCCTGCCGAGCCGCGAAGTGATCGCGCTCTCCACGGCGGTGGCGCTGTCCCACAACATGTTTGACGGCGCACTGATGCTCGGCATCTGCGACAAGATCGTCCCGGGCCTGATGATGGGCGCGCTGCGCTTTGGTCACTTGCCGACGATCTTCGTGCCAGGCGGGCCGATGGTCTCGGGCATTTCCAACAAGGAAAAAGCCGACGTGCGCCAGCGCTATGCCGAAGGCAAGGCCACCCGCGAAGAGCTGCTGGAATCGGAGATGAAGTCCTACCACAGCCCTGGCACCTGCACCTTCTACGGTACCGCCAATACCAACCAGTTGTTGATGGAAGTGATGGGCCTGCACTTGCCGGGCGCCTCGTTCGTCAACCCGAACACGCCACTGCGCGATGCCCTGACCCGGGAAGCGGCATTCCAGGTGACGCGCATGACCAAGCAAAGCGGCAACTTCATGCCCATCGGCGCAATCGTCGACGAACGCTCGCTGGTCAACTCCATCGTCGCGCTGCATGCCACTGGCGGTTCCACCAACCACACCCTGCACATGCCGGCCATCGCCATGGCGGCGGGTATCCAGCTGACCTGGCAGGACATGGCCGACCTCTCCGAGGTGGTGCCGACCCTGAGCCACGTCTACCCGAACGGCAAGGCCGACATCAACCACTTCCAGGCGGCGGGCGGCATGTCGTTCCTGATCCGTGAATTGCTGGAAGCCGGTTTGCTCCACGAAAACGTCAACACCGTGCTCGGCCATGGCCTGAGTCGCTACACCCAGGAACCGTTCCTCGAGGATGGCGAGCTGGTGTGGCGCGACGGCCCGATCGAAAGCCTCGACGAAAACATCCTGCGCCCGGTGGCTCGCGCGTTCTCGCCTGAGGGCGGCCTGCGGGTGATGGAAGGCAACCTGGGCCGTGGCGTGATGAAGGTTTCGGCTGTGGCCCTGGAAAACCAGGTCGTCGAAGCCCCGGCCATGGTCTTCCAGGACCAACAGGACCTGGCGGACGCGTTCAAGGCCGGCCTGCTGGAAAAGGATTTTGTCGCAGTGATGCGCTTCCAGGGCCCGCGCTCCAACGGCATGCCGGAGCTGCACAAGATGACGCCGTTCCTCGGTGTGCTGCAGGACCGTGGCTTCAAAGTGGCGCTGGTGACCGATGGGCGCATGTCCGGCGCGTCGGGAAAAATCCCGGCGGCCATTCATGTCAGCCCCGAAGCTTATGTCGGCGGTGCGTTGGCCCGGGTGCAGGAGGGCGATATCATCCGTGTCGATGGCGTCAAAGGCACCTTGGAATTGAAGGTGGACGCCGAGGAATTCGCCGCGCGCACGCCGGCCAAGGGCCTGTTGGGCAACAACATCGGCACCGGTCGCGAGCTGTTCGGTTTCATGCGCATGGCCTTCAGCTCGGCGGAGCAGGGCGCCAGCGCCTTCACTTCTGCCCTGGAGACGCTTAATTGAAATTGGCTTTGGTCGGTGACATCGGTGGGACCAACGCACGCTTTGCGCTGTGGAAAAACCACACCCTGGAAAACATCCAGGTGCTGGCAACGGCGGATTATGCCTGCCCGGAAGATGCCATCCAGGTGTACCTGAGTGGCCTGGGCCTGAAGCCGGGCGCGATCGGTTCGGTGTGCCTGTCGGTGGCCGGTCCGGTGAGCGGCGATGAGTTTCGCTTTACCAACAATCACTGGCGCCTGAGCAACCTGGCGTTCTGCCAGACCTTGCAAGTGGAGAAGCTGTTGCTGGTCAACGACTTCTCGGCCATGGCCCTGGGCATGACCCGTTTGCGTCCCGATGAATACCGGGTCGTGTGCGAAGGCACCCCGGAGCCGTTGCGCCCGGCAGTGGTGATCGGCCCGGGCACCGGGCTGGGCGTTGGTACGTTGCTGGACCTGGGCGAAGGTCGTTTCGCGGCGTTGCCGGGGGAGGGCGGCCATGTCGACCTGCCCATGAGCAGCCCGCGGGAAACCCAGCTGTGGCAGCACATCTACAACGAAATCGGCCACGTCAGCGCCGAAACCGTCCTGAGTGGCAGCGGTTTGCCTCGGGTGTACCGGGCCATTTGCGCGGTGGACGGCCATGTGCCGGTGCTCGACACCCCCGAATCCATCACCGCCGCCGGCCTGGCCGGCGACCCGATTGCCCTGGAAGTGCTCGAGCAGTTCTGCCGCTGGCTGGGGCGCGTGGCCGGCAACAATGTGTTGACACTGGGCGGGCGCGGTGGTGTTTACATCGTCGGTGGTGTGGTCCCAAGGTTTGCCGATTTTTTCCTCGAAAGTGGTTTCGCTCGCTGCTTCGCCGACAAGGGCTGCATGAGCGATTACTTCAAGGGCATTCCGGTCTGGCTGGTGACCGCGCCGTACTCGGGCCTGATGGGCGCGGGTGTGGCGTTGGAGCAAAGTTAAGACCGCGTCTCTTGCATCGCGGGCAAGCCTTGCTCCCACAAGATGTGCTTGATCTTGCGGGGAGCACTGTGGGAGCAAAGCTTGCTCGCGATAAGGTCCGAACAGGCGATAAAAACTCGATGTCCATCAGGCATAATCGCCCCCATCCAAACAACAAGGACGAGGCCCGTGAGTTCAGTGAACAAATCGATTTTGTTGGTCGACGACGACCAGGAGATTCGCGAACTGCTGGACACCTACCTCAGCCGTGCGGGTTTCCAGGTGCGGACCACACCCGACGGCGCCGGGTTTCGCCAGGCGCTGAACGATGCACCGAGCGACCTGGTGATCCTTGATGTGATGCTGCCTGATGAGGACGGCTTCAGCCTTTGCCGCTGGGTTCGCCAGCACCCGCGCCAGGCCCATGTGCCGATCATCATGCTCACCGCCAGTTCCGACGAGGCCGACCGGGTCATTGGTCTTGAACTGGGCGCCGATGATTACTTGGGCAAGCCTTTCAGCCCACGGGAATTGCAGGCGCGCATCAAGGCGCTGCTGCGTCGGGCGCAATTCGGCCAGGAACGCGCCGGCGGCGAAGTGCTGGCCTTCGATGAATGGCGGCTGGACATGGTCAGCCATCGGCTGTTCCACACCGACGGTGAAGAAGTGATTCTCTCCGGTGCCGATTTCGCCCTGCTCAAGTTGTTTCTCGATCACCCCCAGGAAATCCTCGACCGCGACACCATTGGCAATGCGACCCGCGGTCGTGAGCTGATGCCCCTGGACCGGATCGTCGATATGGCGGTCAGTCGCCTGCGCCAGCGCCTGCGTGACACCGACAAGCCACCGCGGCTGATTCGCACAGTGCGCGGCAGCGGTTATCAACTGGCGGCCAGTGTGGTTGCCAGCAATGGTCATTGACTGGATCAAAAAAATCGCCCGACGCGTGCCGGTGCCGCGCTCGTTGCTGGGCCGGATGCTGCTGCTGACCTTGCTGGTGGTGTTGTTCGCCCAGACCCTGTCCAGCCTGATCTGGGTCTCGCAACTGCGCGCCACCCAACTCGAAGGCCTGGTCACCAGCGCTCGCAGCCTGGCCCATTCGATGACCGCCAGCGTCAGTTACTTGCGTTCGCTGCCGGTGGCGTACCGGCCATTGGTGCTGGACCAGTTGCGCAGCATGGGCGGTACGCGGTTCGTCGTGACCCTCAACGACAAGCCCCTGGGCATGGACGTGCTGCCGATCACACCGCGCAAACTGGCGGTGCTCAAGGCGGTGGATGATGTGCTGCGCCGTTCATTGGGCAGTAACGCCGACATCTCGGTGAATTTTGTCAGCCCCGACGACCTGCGAATTTTCAACGCCGGGCTCAAGCTCGATGAGCTGCCCCGTTCGTGGGCTCACTACGCCTTGACCCTGGAACCGGTGAACCCGCCGGTATTGGTCACGCAAATCCAGATGGCGCCGGGGGAGTGGCTGTACATCGCCTCGCTGTTGCCCGAACCCTACACCAGCCTCGAAGAGCAAGACCTGCCCACGCAACAGGTCGGTTTCATCGTGCTCACCAGCAGCTTGCTGTTGCTGTTCATCGGCTTGCTGGTGCACTGGCAGAGCCGACCGCTCAAGCGTTTGGCCCGGGCCGCGCGGGACATGTCCCTGGGCGCCGAGGTGGAGCCGGTGGCCGAGGGCGGCGGCAGTGAAGTGGTGGAGGTGGGGCGCGCGTTCAATGCCATGCGCGAACGCATCAGCCGTTACCTGACGGAACGCAGCCAGTTGTTCAGCGCGATTTCCCACGACTTGCGCACTCCGATTACTCGATTGCGGCTGCGGGTCGAGTTGCTGGAGGACGAAAACCTGCAAGCCAAGTTCGGTCGTGACCTGGATGAGCTGGAACTGCTGGTCAAAGGCGCGCTGCAATGCGTCAAGGACACCGACATCCACGAAAACATCGAGCCGGTGGACCTCAACCATGTGCTCGATTGCCTGGTCGAACCTTACCTGGCGCCCAACGGCAACGGCCGGGTGACCCAGGATGGCCGGGCGCTGGCGCCGTATCCCGGCAAGCCGCTGGCCCTCAAGCGCTGCATCGGCAACCTGATCGACAACGCCTTGAAATACGGGCAGAACGCCCACCTGCACATCGATGACGATGAAACCGCCTTCATCCTGCATGTCGACGACGAAGGCCCCGGCGTGCCTGAGCAACGCCTGGAGCAAGTCTTCGAACCGCACTTCCGCCTCGCCGGACAACAGCAGGGTTATGGCCTGGGCCTGGGCATCGCCCGCAACATCGCCCACAGCCATGGCGGCGAAGTGAGCTTGCAGAACCTGCGTGAAGGCGGGTTGCGGGTGACGTTGCAGTTGCCTCGCAGTGTGGAGTAGCCAGCCCTGTTGACTGATCGTTCCCACGCTCTGCGTGGGAATGCAGCCCGGGACGCTCTGCGTCCCATCTAAAGCCGAACGCGGAGCGTCCGTTGATGCATTCCCACGCGGAGCGTGGGAACGATCATCAAAGGAAATGTCACAACTCGGTGACATAACTCGCCCCTTTCGTTACCTGCCCCTCGCCATCCCTTGTTTAGACTCCCTGCGTCAAAACAACAAAAAAGGTACCACCCAATGGACACCTTCCAACCGGCCTTCAGCAGTTGGCTGAATGCCCCTGCCCACCAGCAATGGCTTGCCGACGAAGGCTTGCGGTTGCTGGCGTTCGCCAAGGCGTCGAAGCTGGCGGACGGCTTTGGCAACCTGGACGAGCGCGGCCACCTGCCGGCCGACGCCCGGGCCGAGACCATGAACACCGCGCGCATGACCCACAGCTTCGCCATGGCCCACATCCAGGGCCTGCCGGGGTTTGCCGAGCTGGTGGACCACGGCGTCCAGGCGCTGAGCGGCCCCTTGCGCGACGCTGAGCACGGTGGCTGGTTTGCCACGACGCGGCCTGATGAAGACGGCGCGGGCAAGGCGG
Organism: Pseudomonas sp. CFII68; assembly: GCF_000416195.1. Taxonomy (NCBI): domain Bacteria; kingdom Pseudomonadati; phylum Pseudomonadota; class Gammaproteobacteria; order Pseudomonadales; family Pseudomonadaceae; genus Pseudomonas; species Pseudomonas sp. CFII68. The sequence continues at coordinate 65,491 of NZ_ATLN01000112.1, read as the reverse complement.
CCTACCTGCATGCCTTCGTTGCCCTGGCGGCCAGTTCCGCGGTAGTGGCCCAGCGTCCCGGCGCCCAGGCGTTGCTGGACGAAGCGGTGCGGATCATCGATGAGCATTTCTGGAGCGAAGAAGAGGGCGCGCTGCGCGAATCCTTCAACCGCGACTGGAGCGAGGAAGAGGCCTATCGCGGCGCCAACAGCAACATGCACGCCACCGAAGCCTTCCTCGCCCTGGCCGATGCCACCGATGACCCACGCTGGCTGGCTCGCGCCCTGCACATCGTCGAACGGGTGATCCACGGCCATGCCGCCGCCAACGACTACCTGGTGGTGGAGCATTTCGACCGTCACTGGCAGCCGTTGCGCGAATACAACCAGGACAATCCCGCCGATGGTTTCCGACCCTACGGCACCACCCCTGGCCACGGTTTCGAATGGGCGCGACTGCTGCTGCACCTTGAAGCCGCACGCGTCCAGATCGGCATGCTGACCCCGGGTTGGCTGGCCCAGGACGCACAGAAACTCTTCGATCAGAACTGCCGTCACGGCTGGGGCGTCGATGGTGCGCCGGGCATTGTCTACACCCTGGATTGGGATAACCGCGCCGTGGTTCGCCATCGCCTGCACTGGGTCCACGCCGAAGCGGCGGCCGCTGCCAGCGCCTTGCTCAAGCGCACCGACGAGGCGAAGTACGAAGCCTGGTACCGGCGATTCTGGGAGTTCTGTGACAAACATTTCATCGACCGCTGCAACGGCAGCTGGCATCACGAACTCGATCCGCAAAATTGCCCCAGCGCCGATATCTGGCCGGGTAAGCCGGACCTGTATCACGCCTGGCAGGCGGTCTTGATTCCGCGCCTGCCCCTGGCACCGAGCATGGCGTCAGCCCTGGCGCGGTTATCCAGCGCTTCGCCTGTGTAACCATGTCGTGACATTTGCACGTCCCTTCGTTACCTGCGAAGGGATTCCCTCTGATTAGAATCCATGCAGCGCAAGCACCAGACTTGCATGCATAACAACAAGAAAGGTAATTCTAGATGAATGCGATTTCTCGCCTCGCTACTGTCATTTCTCTTGCTTCCCTGCTTCCCGTCGCAGCCTTCCCTGTCACCACCCTTGCCGCCGAATCGAAAGGTTCCGTGGAAGTCGTCCACTGGTGGACGTCGGGTGGCGAAAAAGCCGCGGTCGATGTGCTCAAGGCTCAGGTAGAAAAAGACGGCTTTACCTGGAAGGACGGCGCTGTCGCCGGTGGTGGCGGTTCCACTGCCATGACCGTGCTCAAGAGCCGTGCCGTGGCCGGCAACCCACCGGGCGTCGCCCAGATCAAGGGTCCGGACATCCAGGAATGGGCGTCCACCGGGCTGCTCGACAGCGACGTCCTGAAAGACGTTGCCAAGGCCGAGAAGTGGGACAGCCTGCTCGACAAGAAAGTCTCCGATACCGTGAAGTACGAAGGTGACTACGTCGCCGTGCCGGTGAACATCCACCGCGTCAACTGGCTGTGGATCAACCCGGAAGTCTTCAAGAAAGCCGGCATCGAAAAGGCACCGACTACCCTCGAAGAATTCTACGCCGCCGGCGACAAGCTCAAGGCCGCGGGCTTTATTCCGCTCGCCCACGGTGGCCAGCCTTGGCAGGACAGCACCGTATTCGAAGCCGTGGTGCTCTCGGTCATGGGCGCTGATGGCTACAAGAAAGCCCTGGTCGACCTGGACAGCAAGGCCCTGACCGGTCCGGAAATGGTCAAGGCGCTGACCGAGCTGAAGAGAGTCGCGACCTACATGGACCCCGACGGCAAGGGCCAGGACTGGAACCTGGAAGCAGCCAAGGTCATCAACGGCAAGGCCGGCATGCAGATCATGGGTGACTGGGCCAAGAGCGAGTGGACCGCGGCGAAGAAAGTCGCCGGCAAGGACTACCAGTGCGTGGCCTTCCCGGGCACCGACAAGGCCTTCACCTACAACATCGACTCCCTGGCGGTGTTCAAGCAGAAGGACGCAGGCACTGCGGCTGGCCAGCAGGACATCGCCAAGGTCGTGTTGGGCGAGAACTTCCAGAAAGTCTTCAGCATCAACAAGGGCTCGATCCCGGTTCGTAACGACATGCTCGGCGACATGGCCAAGTACGGTTTCGATTCCTGTGCCCAGACCGCTGCCAAGGACTTCCTGGCGGACGCCAAGTCCGGTGGCCTGCAACCAAGCATGGCGCACAACATGGCGACCACGCTGGCCGTACAGGGTGCGTTCTTCGATGTGGTGACCAACTACATCAACGACCCGAAAGCCGACCCTGCCGATGCCGCCAAGAAACTCGGCGCAGCGGTTCAGTCAGCCAAGTAATTAGCGCCGCTTCCTTTGTGGGAGCGAGCCTGTGGGAGCAAAGCTTGCTCGCGATGAACGATAACGCGGTCATTGGAAAGACCGAGGTGCCTTCATCGCGAGCAAGCTCAGCTCCCACACAAGCTCGCTCCCACAAAGGGATGCCCTTGTAACCTTGTTTTGGATCTTCCCATGAGTTCTGTTGCTGTGTTCAGCAAGGCCTCGCCGTTCGATGCATTGCAGCGCTGGCTCCCGAAACTGGTGCTGGCGCCGAGCATGTTCATCGTCCTGGTGGGCTTCTATGGCTATATCTTGTGGACGTTCGTCCTGTCGTTCACCACTTCGACGTTCCTGCCGAACTACAAATGGGCAGGCCTGGCGCAGTATGCGCGGCTGATGGACAACGACCGCTGGTGGGTGGCGAGCAAGAACCTGGCGCTGTTCGGCGGTCTGTTCATCGGCATCACCCTGGTGATCGGTGTGTTGCTGGCGGTGTTCCTCGACCAGCGCATTCGTCGCGAAGGTTTCATCCGCACCATTTACCTGTACCCGATGGCGCTCTCGATGATCGTCACCGGTACGGCCTGGAAATGGCTGCTCAACCCGGGCATGGGCCTGGACAAATTGTTGCGTGACTGGGGTTGGGAAGGCTTCCGCCTGGACTGGCTGATCGACCCGGATCGCGTGGTGTACTGCCTGGTGATCGCAGCAGTATGGCAAGCCTCGGGCTTCATCATGGCGATGTTCCTGGCCGGCCTGCGCGGTGTCGATCAATCGATCATTCGTGCCGCGCAGATCGATGGCGCAAGCATGCCGCGCATCTACTGGAAAGTGGTGCTGCCGAGCCTGCGTCCGGTGTTCTTCAGCGCCGTGATGATCCTGGCTCACATCGCGATCAAGAGCTTCGACCTGGTGGCGGCGATGACCGCCGGCGGCCCGGGTTACTCCTCCGACCTGCCAGCCATGTTCATGTATTCCTTCACGTTCAGTCGCGGTCAGATGGGCATGGGCTCGGCCAGTGCAATCCTGATGCTCGGTGCGATTCTCGCAATCATCGTGCCTTACCTGTACTCCGAGCTGAGGACCAAGCGTCATGACTAGTCTCGCTGCCAAACCTTCCCTCAGCCTGAGTCGCATCGCGATCTACGCGGTGTTGATCCTCGCTGTATTGCTTTACCTGGTGCCGTTGGTGGTCATGCTGTTGACCAGCTTCAAGACGCCGGAAGACATCAGCACCGGCAACCTGCTGAGCTGGCCGACCGTGGTCAGCGGCATCGGCTGGGTCAAGGCCTGGGCCACGGTCGACGGCTACTTCTGGAACTCGATCAAGATCACCGTCCCGGCGGTGCTGATCTCTACCGCCATCGGTGCCTTGAACGGCTACGTGTTGTCGATGTGGCGTTTTCGCGGTTCGCAGTTGTTCTTCGGCCTGTTGCTGTTCGGGTGCTTCCTGCCGTTCCAGACCGTCCTGCTGCCGGCCTCGTTCACCCTCGGCAAGATGGGCCTGGCCAGTACCACCACGGGCCTGGTGTTCGTGCACGTGGTCTACGGCCTGGCATTCACCACGCTGTTCTTCCGCAACTACTACGTCAGCATTCCCGATGCACTGGTGAAGGCGGCGCGGCTGGACGGTGCGGGGTTCTTCACCATCTTCCGGCGGATCATCCTGCCGATGTCCACCCCGATCATCATGGTCTGCCTGATCTGGCAGTTCACCCAGATCTGGAACGACTTCCTGTTCGGCGTGGTGTTTTCCAGTGGTGATTCGCAGCCCATCACGGTGGCGCTGAACAACTTGGTCAACACCAGTACCGGGGCCAAGGAATACAACGTGGATATGGCGGCGGCGATGATCGCCGGGCTGCCGACCCTGCTGGTCTATGTGGTCGCAGGCAAGTATTTCGTGCGCGGTCTGACGGCCGGCGCAGTCAAGGGGTAATCATGGCAACGCTTGAACTTCGCAACGTAAACAAGACCTATGGTGCCGGCCTGCCGGACACCCTGAAGAACATCGAGTTGTCGATCAAGGACGGTGAGTTCCTGATCCTCGTCGGGCCTTCGGGCTGCGGCAAGTCGACGCTGATGAACTGCATCGCCGGCCTTGAGACCATCACCGGTGGCGCGATCATGATCGGCGACCAGGACGTCAGCGGCATGAGCCCGAAGGATCGCGACATCGCCATGGTGTTCCAGTCCTACGCGCTGTACCCAACCATGAGCGTGCGCGAGAACATCGAGTTCGGCCTGAAAATCCGCAAGATGAAACAGTCGGACATCGACGAAGAAGTCAACCGCGTGGCCAAGCTGCTGCAGATCGAGCACCTGCTCAATCGCAAGCCCGGCCAGCTCTCCGGCGGGCAGCAACAGCGCGTGGCCATGGGCCGGGCGCTGGCGCGGCGGCCGAAGATCTACCTGTTCGACGAACCGCTGTCCAACCTCGACGCCAAGCTGCGGGTCGAGATGCGTACCGAAATGAAACTGATGCACCAGCGCCTGAAGACCACCACGGTCTACGTGACCCACGACCAGATCGAAGCCATGACCCTGGGCGACAAAGTGGCGGTGATGAAGGACGGGATCATCCAGCAGTTCGGCACGCCAAAAGACATCTACACCAACCCGGCCAACCTGTTCGTGGCGAGCTTCATCGGTTCGCCACCGATGAACTTCATCCCGCTGCGCCTGCAACGCAAGGACGGTCGCCTGCTGGCGCTGCTCGACAGCGGCCAGGCCCGTTGCGAGCTGCCGATGGGCATGCAGGACGCGGGCCTGGAAGACCGCGAAGTGATCCTGGGCATGCGCCCGGAGCAGATCATGCTGGCCGGCAGCGAGCCCAATGGCTTGCCGACCATTCGCGCCGAAGTCCAGGTCACCGAGCCCACCGGGCCGGACACCCTGGTGTTCGTCAACCTCAACGACACCAAGGTCTGCTGTCGCCTGGCGCCGGACGTGGCGCCGCAAGTCGGGGAGACCCTGACGCTGCAATTCGATCCATCGAAAGTGTTGCTGTTCGACGCCAAGTCCGGCGAACGCCTGGGCGTGGCCGGCCAGCCGCAAGCCGATGCCCGATCGGCGAACGTAGCGCAGTTCAAAGGTCGATGAAGAAACAATGGGGGAGGGGGCTTGTGGGAGCAAAGCTTGCTCGCGATGAACGATAACGCGGTCATTCGAAAGACCGAGGCGCTTTCATCGTGAGCAAGCTCAGCTCCCACACAAGCTCTCTCCCACAGGAAGGAGTATGCGGTGAGTGGGGGACCATCCATCGCAATCGTTGTAAACCGCGTTAGATAAAAACAGTTAATAACAATAAAGACGAGGATGTAGGGATGAAGAAGAAAAATAACGCCCAGCTTATCTGCCAGTTGTCAGCCGTTGCGGCGATGATGCTGGCCGGTAGCGCACACGCTGCCGACGCGTTCAGCGCCGATTCGCAGTGGATGACGGGTGACTGGGGTGGCGAACGGACCAAGCTGATCGAGCAAGGTATCGATATCAAGGCTGACTTCGTCGGCGAGATGGGCGCCAACCTTCACGGCGGCTACAACGATGACAAGACCGCGCGCTGGTCCCAGCAGTTTGGCCTGGGCGTAGCCCTCGACCTGGAAAAACTGGCGGGCTGGGGTGATACGGAAGCCAAGATCCAGTTCACCCGGCGTGACGGTCGCAACATCTCCAACGACCGTATCGGTGATCCACGTGCCGGTACCCTCAGTTCCTCCCAGGAAGTCTGGGGCCGTGGGCAAACCACGCGTCTGACCCAGTTGTGGATCAAGCAGAAGTACTTCGACAGCAAACTGGATGTCAAAGCCGGTTATTTCGGTGAGGGCGAAGACTTCAACACCTTCCCGTGCGAGTTCCAGAACCTGGCGTTCTGCGGTTCGCAAGCGGGTAACTGGGCGACCGGCATCTGGTACAACTGGCCGATCATGCAGGCGGCGATTCGCGTCAAATACAACCTCACGCCTGAGCTCTATGCGCAAATCGGCGCCTACAACCAGAACCCTTCGCAACTGGAAAACAACAACCGCTACAAGCTGAGCGGCAGCGGTACCAAGGGTACCCTTATTCCGGTCGAATTGGTCTGGTCCCCCAAGATCAATAACTTGCCGGGCGAATACCGTGTCGGTTACTACAAAAGTACGGCCAAGGCTGATGACGTCCGTGAGGACGAAGATGGCAACGACGCCGCCACCACCCGCAACGCCTACCGCAGCCACAGCAGCAAGGACGGCTACTGGTTCGTCGCGCAGCAACAGCTCACCACCCACAACGGTGACGCTTCGCGCGGCCTGAACATCGCGGCCAACGCGACTTTCCATGACAAGGAAACCAACGTCGTCGACAACTACCAGTCGTTGATGTTCGTGTACAAGGGGCCGTTCGATGCGCGTCCGAAAGACGATGTCGGGATCGGTTTCTCGCGTATCCATGTCAACGAAGACGTGAAGAAAAACGCCGAGTTGGTCAACGCCGCCAATGGCGTCAGCGACTACGATGATCCGTTGTTCTCGCCGCTGCGCAGCACTGAGTACAACTACGAGATCAACTACGGTTTCCACGTGACCAACTGGCTGACCGTGCGTCCCAACCTGCAATACATCACTCACCCAGGTGGTGTGGATGAAGTCGACAACGCGCTGGTGGCCGGCCTGAAAATTCAGTCGGTGTTCTAACGCTGTTGCGATAAGCTCCTCTCTATGTGCGCATATTTGCGGACGGCCAAGGCTGTCCGCTTTTTTTTGCAAGGTGGCTGGCACAGAACCTGTGGGAGCAAGGCTTGCCCGCGATGAAGACAACGCGGTCTCCCAGGGAAGCGAGGCGCTTGCATCGCGAGCAAGCTTTGCTCCCACAGATAAATCGCCTTGCCGCAACAAGCGTTGCAAACAGATGAGCAACTCAATGATTCCCAGGACCGCGGCCCATGCATGAGCATCCGCTACAACGCTTTTTCAGATCCTTGCGCGAACGCCCGGTGTTCGCGTGGGAGCGCTATCGGCAGCGCGATGTGTTGGTGATCGATCACCCGTTGTGCCAGGCGGTGTTCAGTCGCCAGGGCGCGCAGTTGCTGCATTTTCAGCCCAAAGGCCAGAAACCCTGGTTGTGGTGCGCGGCCAAGTGGCCGCAAGTGGGGGCGATACGCGGCGGGGTGCCGGTGTGCTGGCCGTGGTATGGCCGCCATCCCAGCGAAAACGCCTGGCCGTCCCACGGCTGGGCACGCTTGATCGATTGGAAACTGCTCGACAGCCGCAGTGATGACGACGGTGTGCATTTGCACTGGCAGCTGCAATTGTGCGACTGGCAAGTGGACCTGCATGCAGACCTGGGTGAGCGCATGGAGCTGCGCTTGAGCACCGAGCACCAGGACAGCCTGCCGTGCCAGTTGAGCCAGGCTTTGCACGCCTATTGGCGTATCGGTGACGTCGGTGAGGTAGCGCTGTCTGGTCTCGAAGGCGCCCAGGGCTACGACCAGTTGAGCCGTGCGGTTTGCCAGCAGGAAGGCGAATTGCGGGTCGAGGGTGGCTGCCAGCGGGTGTTCCAGCATGAGGGCGAATTGCAGCTCAAGGACCACGCCTGGCAGCGCGAATTGTGCATCGACACCGGCGACAGCGCCGACACCGTGGTCTGGCATCCCGGCGCACGGCCGTTGCTGGGGGTGAGTTGGGATGAAGTCAGCGAATTCGTCTGCGTCGAAGCGGCCAGTGGCGGCACCGACAGCCTGTGCCTGGCGCCGGGGGAGCGGGCGCACCTGAGTTTACAAGCGCGGGTGGGGGCTTAACTCTGGATGATCGTTCCCACGCTCCGCGTGGGAATGCCTCTATGGACGCTCCGCGTCTGACGCAGAGCGTCACGGGATGCATTCCCACGCAGAGCGTGGGAACGATCGGAATGGGTCAGTTGAACTCATCCCCCACCGGATACCGGCTGGCATTCAGGCTTTCCTTGATCTTGCGCAGATGCGGCTGGAAGTCCACGCCCCGACGCAGGGTCATGCCGGTGGCGAGCACGTCCAGCACGGTGAGCTGGATGATCCGTGAGGTCATCGGCATATAGATATCAGTGTCTTCGGGCAGGGGGATGTTCAGGCTCAGGGTACTGGCCTTGGCCAGTGGCGAGCCTTCGGCGGTCAGGCCCAGCACAGACGCGCCGTTTTCCCGGGCGATGCGCGCCACTTCCACCAGCTCACGGGTACGACCGGTGTAGGAAATGATCACGAACAGTTCACCGGTATGGGCCACCGACGCGATCATGCGCTGCATCAGTACGTCGGCGTGGGCGGTCACCGCCAGGTTGAAGCGGAAAAACTTGTGCTGGGCATCCAGCGCCACCGGGGCGGAGGCGCCGAGGCCGAAGAAGTGGATCTGCCGGGCCTGGATCAGCAGATCCACCGCGCGACTGATCAAATTGGGATCAAGGGCCTGGCAGGCGCTGTCCAATGAGGCAATGGCACTGCCAAAGATTTTTCGGGTGTAGGCTTCCGGGTTGTCGTCGGCCTCCACCGCTCGGCTCACATAAGCAGCGCCGCTGGCCAGGCTTTGGGCCAGTTGCAGCTTGAGCTCCGGGTAACCGCTGACGCCGAACGAGCGGCAGAAACGGTTGACGGTCGGTTCGCTGACCGAAGCCGCCTGGGCGAGGGCGGCGATGCTGAAGCGGGTCGCCTGCTGCGGGTTGAGCAGGATGATCTCGGCCACCTTGCGTTCGGCCTTGTTCAGGTCTTCAAGGCGACTCTGGATCTGTTCCAGTAAATTTCGCACGCGGTCCATACAAGATTCCTAGGAAGACGGGTCTTTGATACGACCCTTTGCGGTGGCCTATCCTACTGATGGCTCCGACGGACCACCACTCGGAATCGGTATTTTCGAAAAATGTTGTGGTTATTACTACATTTTTCCTTGAGTGATGCCTTGAAAAAAGGTATTTGTAGTTTAACTTGATAAAAGAACAAACATCATGCCTTCGATTACGGTTGAACCGTGCACCTTTGCCTTGTTTGGCGCGTTGGGCGATCTGGCCTTGCGCAAGCTCTTTCCTGCCCTCTATCAGCTCGATGGCGCCCAGTTGTTGCACGAGGACACGCGAATCATTGCGCTGGCCCGTGAACCCGGCGGCGAGCAGCAGCACCTGGCATTCATCGCCGCCGAACTGCGGCGCTACGTCGGTGAAAAAGACCTGGACGAAGCCGTGTTCGAGCGCTTCCTGGCGCGATTGACTTACCTGCACGTGGATTTCCTCAAGGCCGACGATTACGTCACCTTGGCCGAAGCGGCCGGCTCGACCCAGCAGGTCATTGCCTATTTCGCCACCCCTGCTGCGGTGTATGGGGCGATCTGCGAGAACCTGGCGAAGGTTGGCTTGAGCGAAAACACCCGTGTCGTGCTGGAGAAGCCCATCGGTTCGGACCTGGAGTCTTCGCGCAAGGTCAACGACGCCGTGGCGCAGTTCTTCCCGGAAAACCGTACCTATCGCATCGACCATTACCTGGGCAAAGAGACGGTCCAGAACCTGATCGCGCTGCGGTTCGCCAACAGCCTGTTCGAAACCCAGTGGAACCAGAACTACATTTCCCACGTGGAAATCACCGTGGCCGAGAAGGTCGGTATCGAAGGCCGCTGGGGCTATTTCGACAAGGCCGGCCAACTGCGGGACATGATCCAGAACCACCTGCTGCAGCTGCTGTGCCTGATCGCCATGGACCCACCGGCCGACTTGTCCGCCGACAGCATCCGTGACGAGAAGGTCAAGGTGCTCAAGGCCCTGGCGCCGATCAGCCCGGAAGGCTTGACCACCCAGGTGGTGCGCGGCCAGTACATCGCCGGCCACAGCGAAGGCAAGGCAGTGCCTGGCTACCTCGAAGAACCCAACTCCAATACCCAGAGCGACACCGAGACGTTCGTCGCCCTGCGCGCCGACATCCGCAACTGGCGTTGGGCCGGTGTGCCGTTTTACCTGCGTACCGGCAAGCGCATGCCACAAAAGCTGTCGCAGATCGTCATCCACTTCAAGGAACCGTCCCACTACATCTTCGCGCCCGAGCAGCGCTTGCAGATCAGCAACAAGCTGATCATCCGCCTGCAACCGGACGAAGGGATTTCCTTGCGAGTGATGACCAAGGAGCAGGGCCTGGACAAGGGCATGCAATTGCGCAGCGGTCCGTTGCAACTCAACTTCTCCGACACCTATCGCAGCGCACGGATTCCCGATGCCTACGAGCGGTTGTTGCTGGAAGTCATGAACGGCAATCAGAACCTGTTTGTCCGTAAAGATGAAATTGAAGCCGCGTGGACGTGGTGTGACCAGTTGATCGCCGGATGGAAGAAATCCGGCGATGCGCCCAAGCCGTATGCGGCTGGGTCCTGGGGGCCGATGAGCTCCATTGCACTGATCACGCGGGATGGGAGGTCATGGTATGGCGATATCTGAATTGAAACTGCCGCAGGGCGTTCGCGCCCATGAATTCAAGAACCCGGTGGTGCTGGCCGAAGGCCTGGCGCTGAACGTGGCCGAGCAGTTGCGCAACGCAATCGAGGCGCGCGGTGCGGCGACCCTGGTGGTCTCCGGCGGCCGCAGCCCGGTGGCGTTTTTCCAGCATCTGGCCAAGCAGGCGCTGGACTGGTCCAACGTGGTGGTCAGCCTGGCCGATGAGCGCTGGGTACCGGTTGAACACGCCGACAGCAACGCCGGCCTGCTCAAGCGTTACCTGCTGCAAGGCGCGGCAGCCAAGGCCCAGTTCCTGAGCCTTTACAGCGCCAGTGCCAATCTGGAAGCGGCTGCCGAGCAGGCCGATCGTCTGTTGGCCGAGTTGCCGCCGATCGACGTGCTGGTATTGGGCATGGGCGATGACGGGCACACCGCCTCGCTGTTCCCTGACAGCCCGAACCTGGCCCAGGCTCTGGACGCCAATGGCACACGTCGCTGCTGGCCGATGCTGGCGCCGACCGTGCCGCACCAGCGCCTGACCATGAGCCGCGCCTTGCTGGCTTCGGCGCAACACAAAGTGCTGTCGATTTCCGGTCAGTCGAAATTGACCACCTTGAACGCTGCGGTGGCGGGTGACGATGTCGCCGAAATGCCGATCCGCGCGTTTTTGCAACCTACGTTAGAGATTTACTGGTGCCCATGAACCAAGGATCAGCCGCTATGACAAACCCATCCCCGACCGTTTCCATGGCGGACAAAGTTGCCCTGATCGACAGCCTCTGCGCCAAGGCGCGGATCCTGCCGGTGATCACCATCGCCCGTGAACAGGACATCCTGCCGCTGGCCGATGCCCTGGCTGCCGGTGGCCTGACGGCGCTGGAAGTGACGCTGCGTTCCCAATACGGCCTCAAGGCTATCCAGGTGCTGCGCGAGCAGCGTCCGGAACTGGTGACCGGTGCCGGCACGGTGCTCGACCGCCACATGCTGGACGCCGCCGAGGCGGCCGGTTCGCAGTTCATCGTCACTCCGGGCATCACCCGTGATCTGCTCGAGGCCAGCGTCTACAGCTCTATCCCGTTACTGCCTGGCATCAGCAACGCCTCGGGCATCATGGAAGGCTACAGCCTGGGCTATCGCCGCTTCAAACTGTTCCCGGCCGAAGTCAGCGGCGGCGTCGCGGCCATCAAGGCCTTGGGTGGTCCGTTCGGCGAAGTGAAATTCTGCCCGACCGGCGGCGTGAGCCCGGCCAACATCAAGAGCTACATGGCGTTGAAAAACGTGATGTGCGTGGGCGGAAGCTGGATGCTTGATCCTGAGTGGATCAAGAACGGCGACTGGGCCCGCATTCAGGAATGCACCGCCGAGGCCTTGGCGCTGCTGGACTGATTGTTTTACCGAACCTCGTTGGGTGTTCTACGGTTTTACGGTGCGCTTGGTCGGCGCGCCGTTTTTTTTGCCTGGGTTTTTGTTTGTGGGAGCAAAGCTTGCTCGCGATGGAGGCGATGCGGTCTTTGAGGAATCGAGGTGCCTGTTTCGCGAGCAAGCTTTGCTCCCACACAGCGGGGCGGCGCGCCGTTTCGCCAAATCCCCTCGCCATGAACTATGTTCGGCTCAGGTCAATCAGTGCTGCAGTCAACCGCTCGATATCACTCGCCAAGGTTATCAGCCCCGGGGTAATGCGAATGCACGGCCCGACGCTGGTGTGGCGTACCACCGTGAAGATCCCATGCTCGTGGAGCAATCGATCGGCCATCGCCTGTTGATCGGCCTGGGCGGTGAAGCGCATCGCGGTGATCCCGCAATAGAGACGCCGGTCATCCGGGGTCATGACTTCGATGCCCGGCACATCGCGCACGGCGCTCACCCATAGGTCGCGCAGATAACAGAGGCGTGCGCCTTTGGCCGAGGCGCCACCCAGGGCCTGGTGTTCTTCGAAGACCAGCGGCAGGGTGAGCAGGGCAGGGATGTTGGGCGTGCTGTGGGGCGTACGTGAGCGGACGTCGGTGGCGGGGTAGCTGTCTTCGTCCATGTCCGGGTCAATGTCGGCCAAGCGCTGCGGGGCGATGTACAGGAAGCCCTGGGAGAGGGGCCCGCCGATCCACTTCTGCAGGTTGAACCCGGCGAATTCGATCCCGAGCTTCTTCAGGTCGAAATCGATCTGGCCCAGGGCGTGGGCCCCGTCGAGGATGATGTCGACGGCAAACTCGCGGGCATTCTCGGCAATGGCCTGGACCGGCATCACCAGCCCGGTGAGGTGGTTGACGTAGGTCAGCGCCATCAGCTTGAGGCGCGGGTAGCGAATGAACGCTTCGCGATAGGTGCCCACCAGGCTTTCGAAACTGGCAGGGTGCTGGTGGACGATTTCGATCACCTCCACGCCACGCTGGCGGGCCAGCCAGCGCATGGCGCTTTTGACCGAGGCATATTCCAGATCACAGATCAGCACTTGATCGCCCGGCTTGAGGCCGTTGTAGTTGCGAATCAGCGTCTGCAAGGCGTCCACCGCGCTACCGGCCAATGCCACGCTCTGGGGGGATGCGTGGATCAGCCGGGCTACCTGTCGACGAATGGCTTCGCCGTGTTCACGGTCGAAATGCTGGCGCACGTACACCGAGTTGCCCCGGTTGATGAATTCGATGTTGCGCTGGTACTCCTCCACCACGGTGCGGGACATGCGCCCGAAGTAGCCATTTTCCAGATTGAGTGGCCCGGCGGGATCGACGTCGTAGCGGCCGACAAACGTCTGCCAGAAAGCTTCATCATGGGCGCGTAGCGTGTTTTCGGGCATGACGGGGCTCAACTGGTCAGGGGCGAGGCTTGGGTTTGCCGTGTTTGGCACGCAATGGATCGAGCAGGTCCGACAGCCCGTTGTGATCGATTTCCTGCATCAGTGCCAGCAAACCACCCAGTTCTCCGTGAGGAAAACCCTCGCGGGCGAACCAGTTCAGGTATTGACCGGGCAGGTCAGCCAGGATTCGACCCTTGTATTTGCCGAATGGCATTTGACGCGTGATGAGCAATTCGAGCTTTTCCGGGTTCATGGCAATCGTCTTGATTCAAATCTGCTTCGAAAATACAGGCATTCTGCATGCAGGCCAAATGACAGATCATGCAAATAACGCGGATACAGTTTTCTGATTTTTTGATAACTAATTGATTTTTAATTAAATTTATCAGGTTATTGGGCTGGCATGGCCGATGCAATATCCCTTGCAGGTTTTCTATTCACCCAGCAAAGGAACTGAAAAATGACTGACATCAACAAAGAATCCATCTCCGTCTTGAACGACCTGATCGAGACCAGCAAAGATGGCCAGGAAGGCTTCAAGACCTGCGCTCAAGACATCAAGCACCCACAACTCAAGGCGCTGTTCGTTCAACGTGCTGCGGATTGCGCGACCGCTGCGGCCGAGCTGCAAGCGGCGGTTCGTTCCCTGGGCGGCGATCCGGAAACCTCCACCAGCGTCGCTGGTGACCTGCACCGTCGTTGGGTGGACGTGAAATCCATGTTCACCGGCAAGGATGAAGAAGCGGTGCTCAACGAAGCCGAGCGTGGCGAAGACCATGCGCTCAAGGCCTACAAGGAAGCGCTGGAGAAAATCAGCAAGCACAACCTGGTGGGTATCCGTGATTTGGTTGAGCGTCAGTACCACGGTGTGCAACGCAACCATGACCAGGTCAAGGCCCTGCGTAACCAGGCGCGCGCCAGCTAAACACCGCGTCCCGATCGAAAAAACGCCAGCATGCCTGGCGTTTTTTTGTGGCGACGACTCAGATTTAAGGTGAACACTGTTGTGGCGAGGGGATTTATCCCCGCTGGGCTGCATAGCAGCCCCAACCCCTAGTATCACTGCGCCGTGTCAGCCTGAACACGGGGGCTGCTTCGCAACCCAGCGGGGATAAATCCCCTCGCCACAAGGTCAGGGCGAGTGAGGGAGATGGCATTTCAACTCACTCAGCATCAAACAGAAAAAGTGTGTTGTTAAATCCATCAATAATCAGCTCTGGACTCGAATAGATAGCTAGCTAATAATTGCACCGCCGATCCCTTGCATTGCATCTATTGTTACTGGCGTCCCCCAAAGAGTTTTTCGCGTGCCCATAACCTTCCAGGCCTTGTTTGCCCCTGACCGTCTCGCTTTGCAGTTCGCCATCAAGACCGTGCTTGGCGCTGGGCTGGCGTTGTGGCTGGCGTTGCGCTGGGGGTTGGAGCAGCCGTCATGGGCGCTGATGACCGCGATCATCGTCGCCCAGCCACTGTCCGGGATGGTGGTGCAAAAGGGCTTGGCGCGATTGCTCGGTACGTTGGTGGGCACCGTCATGTCGGTGGTGTTCATGGGCCTGTTTGCCCAGGCGCCCTGGTTGTTCCTGCTGGCCTTGGCGCTCTGGCTGGGGTTGTGCACAGCCTGTTCGACGCTGCTGCGCAGTGCCTGGTCGTATTCATTCGTGTTGGCCGGCTACACAGTGGCGATCATTGCCTTGCCGGCCATTTCCCACCCGTTGGGTATATTCGACCAGGCGGTGGCGCGCTGCACCGAGATCAGCCTGGGCATCGTCTGCGCCACGGCGGCCAGTGCCTTGCTCTGGCCGTTGCGGGTCGAGCGGCAATTGGCCGGTCAGGCGTTTGCTGCCTGGCAGAGCGGTATGCAGGCAGCCCGTGCCACCCTGGCTGGCGATGCCCAGGCCCGTAAAGGGTTGCTGGAAATCCTGGGCAGGATCGTCGCGGTGGATGCCCAGCGCGAACATGCCTGGTTCGAAGGCAGCCGTGGCCGACAGCGCGCCCGTGCTATCAGCGGCTTGAGCCAGAAATTGCTGATGCTGCTGCGCCTTTCGCGCTCGGTGCGTAGGCAGTGGAAACAGCTCGACCCCGAGGAGGCAGAGGCAGTCCAGCCGTGGATGAACGAGGTGCAGCAAGCCCTCGACGCCGACAGTGCAACCCTGCAAGCCTTGCGCCCCCGGGTATGGGATGCGTCTCACGACCCGCAGATCAGCTCGGCGCAAAGTTACTGCCTGGCGCGGTTCGCTTTGTTGCTCGATACCGCCCTGGCCGCCTGCGCGGCCTTGACGGCGGTGCAGGAGGGCAGGGCGGCGGCGGATCCACCGCGGACCCTGGCGTCTCATCGTGATCTGTCCCTGGCCATGGTCTTCGGCGCGCGCAGCGCCCTGGCGTTCTTGGTCGTTGCCGGTTTCTGGTTGGCGACCGCCTGGCCCGCCGCATCGGGCGCGATGCTGTTGACGTGCGTGGTGTGCAGCCTGTTTGCCAGTCGTGAAAACGGCGCGCAGATCGGCATGAGTTTTCTGCGCGGCATTCTGTTGGCCGTGCCGACGGCGTTCGTGATTGGCGAGCTTTTGCTACCGCAATGGAGCAGCTTTGCGATGCTGTGCATGGCCATGGGCGTGCCGTTGTTTTTCGGTGCGCTGGGTATGGCCAAGCCGCAGATCTTCGCCACGGCGACGTCGTTCTGCCTGCATTTCGTGGTGTTGATTTCACC
The DNA here is from genome assembly GCF_000416195.1 of Pseudomonas sp. CFII68. NCBI lineage: Bacteria > Pseudomonadati > Pseudomonadota > Gammaproteobacteria > Pseudomonadales > Pseudomonadaceae > Pseudomonas > Pseudomonas sp. CFII68. The sequence continues at coordinate 49,276 of NZ_ATLN01000112.1, read as the reverse complement.
GCTCAATGCCATGAAGTACGACGTCGCGGCGTTCTTCAACAACGCCCAGGCCATGATGATCGGCGTGGGCGCGGCGGTGCTGGCCTTCAATCTGCTGATTTTGCGCAACCCGGCCTGGCACAGCCGCCGCCTGCTGGCCGCGACCCTCCACGATCTGGTGCGTTTGACCCATCGCAGCTTGCGTGGCGCCGAGAGCTGGTTCGGCGGGCGCATGGCCGACCGGCTGTTGCAGTTGGCGCGGCATTACCCTGAATTGCCGGTGCAGGCGCGCAGCCGTTGGGATGATGGTTTGCTTGGCCTGGATATTGGCGATGAATTGTTGCATTTGCGCCTGAGCCTGGCCGTCGCCCAGGTGCCTGATACCCGGGCGCAGCGCCTTTATTTCGAAGCGCTGGAGCAGGTGCTTGAACACGGCCCGACCGGTGACCAGGCCGATGCGCTGGCCCCGGCAAGCGCCGAGTTCCTGAAGGTGTTGTCGTCCCAGCCGCCCGGTGACGCACTGAAGCTGGCCCAGGGCGCGGTGGTGCAATTGCAAAATAGCTGGCGCGCCTGGTGCCGCCAGCACGAACCTGAACGACGGGAGCACAGCCATGGGCTTGCGTGAGTGGTCGATTGGCGGGGTGTTGCTCAGCCCGTTCCTGATTTATGTGGTGCTGGCGTTGCTGGTGACCGGTGCGTTGCGCCTGCTGCTCAGCCTGGTGCCGGCCGGGCGCTGGATCTGGCATGAAGCCTTGTTCGACTGCGCCCTGTATGTCTGTGTCCTGACCGTTATTACCGTGGTCCTCGGGCCGCTATAGGAGTTGAACATGCGTACATCCGTACGTGTCGCCGTCACGCTGTGCATGGTGGCCGTGGCGATCTTCGCCGGGTTTCACTTGTGGCAGTACTACATGCTCACACCCTGGACCCGCGATGCGCGGATCCGCGCCGACGTGGTGGTGATTGCCCCCGACGTGTCGGGTTGGGTGCGTGAGCTCAAGGCGGTGGATAACCAACAGGTCAAGGCCGGCGATGTGTTGCTGAGTATCGACCGTGAGCGTTTCGAGGCAGCGCTGGAGAAGGCACGGGCCGTTGTGCAGACGCGCCAGCAGCAACTGAGCCTGCGCGAACACGAAGCCAGCCGCCGCGCCGCCCTTGGGCCCCAGGCCATCAGCGCCGAACTGCGGGAAAACGCCCAGATCAACGCCGGCATCGCCCGAGGCGAACTGCGCGAAGCCCAGGCCGAGGCCAAGGTCGCCGAACTGAACCTGGCGCGCAGCCAGGTCCTGGCCCCACGCAATGGCCACATCACCAACCTGCGCCTGGCCGAAGGCAACTACGTGAATGCCGGGCAGCCGGTGATGGCGCTGATCGACGACTCGACGTTCTATGTGCAGGCCTATTTCGAAGAAACCAAGTTGCCGAGGATTCGCGTAGGCGATCCGGTCAAGATCTGGCTGATGAGCGCCGGTCATGCACTGGAGGGGCATGTCGAAAGCATCAGCCGTGGCATTACCGACCGCAACACCAACCCCGATGCACAGTTGCTGGCGGAGGTCGAGCCGACCTTCAACTGGGTGCGCCTGGCCCAGCGGATACCGGTGCGGATCAAGTTGGACAAGGTGCCGGAGGGGGTGAACCTGAGCGCGGGGATGACGGCGAGCGTGCAGGTGCGCGAAGACTCGCCTTAAATGTGGGAGCAAGGCTTGCCCGCGATGAAGATAACTCAGTCTCTCAGGGAACCGAGGCGCCTGCATCGCGAGCAAGCTTTGCTCCCACATTTATGGCTCGCCACAAGTCATTCACTTTAGATCGCGGTAATCAACCCACAGTAATCGCCGGCAACGTCGGCAAAGTCACGGTCTGCTGCTTGCGCGGTGCGAGGATTTCGGCTTCGCCGTCCACCACCAGCTCATCGCGCTGGTTGAACACGCGGGTGGCGATGCGTACACGAAACTTCGGCAGTTTTTCCAGGATTTCCAGGCGCACGGTCAGGGTGTCGCCGATTTTCACCGGTTTCTGGAAGCTCATCTGCTGGCCGATGTAGATGGTGCCCGGCCCAGGCAGCTCGCAGGCCACCGCCGCGCTGATCAGCGCACCGCTGAACATGCCATGGGCGATGCGCTCCTTGAACATGCTCGCTGCGGCGAACTCGGCGTCCAGGTGCACCGGGTTGTGATCGCCCGACATCGCCGCGAACAGCTGGATGTCACGCTCTTCGACGGTCTTGCTGTAGCTGGCGGTCTGGCCAATTTCGAGGGCTTCGTAAGGGGTGTTGGTAACCTGGGTCATCTGTTTCAAATCCTGTGACGGGGTAAAGGAAAAACGCGGCAAGCCTACTCGCTACGTGGCGGCCGCTTGTGGCTCAGGGCCTGGGCAATCCAGGCCAGCACGTCGGCGGTCACTTCATCGCGGTTGGTTTCATTGAACAATTCGTGCCGGGCCTGTGGGTAAATCGTCAATTGCAGGTGCTGGCTGCCGGCGTCGCGCAGGGCGTCGGCCAGATCCTTCAGACGCTTGCCTTCGCTCACCGGATCACATTCGCCGCCGATCACCAGCAGGGGCAGGCCCGGATCGATCTGGGCGAGATTGGACGCTTTGCTGATTTGCTGCAAGCCACCGAGCAGATCGACCCACAGTTGATTGGTGCAGCGAAAGCCGCACAGCGGGTCGTGGACGTACTTGTCGACTTCGGCCGGGTCGCGGCTGAGCCAGTCGAAGGGGGTACGCGTGGGTTTGAATTTCTTGTTGAAACTGCCGAACGACAGCCACTCGATCAACGCGCTGCGCCCCGTGGCACCCTGGCGCCAGCGTTCGAAGCGGGCGATCAGGCGAGCGCTGCGGTAGAGCGTCACCGGCTGAAAGTTCGAGCCGCTGAGAATCGCCCCGTGCAGGCTGGCGCTGTGATGCAACAAATAACCCTGGGCGATGTAGCTGCCCATGCTGTGGCCCAGCAGCAGGATGGGGGTATCGGGATATTGCTGGACGATGTGGTGGTTGAGGCTGGCCAGGTCGCCCACGACCTTGAGCCAACCGTCCTCATCGGCAAAGTGACCGAGAATCGCTTCCTCGCCCGTCTTGCCATGGCCGCGCAGGTCCACAGCGCAGACACCGTAGCCCTCGTCGCACAGTGCCTGGGCCAGGCGGGCGTAGCGGCCGCTGTGTTCGGCCATGCCATGGGCCAGCATGATCACCGCCAACGGGGCGGTTTCAGGCAGCCACTGGTTGACGAACAGGCGGCTATGGTCGGTCGCGGTCAGCCAGAACGTTTGGTGGATCATGGCGATTCCTTTTGTGCAGCGTCGCTGCATTGTATAGCGCATCCTTTGCGTCTCGCCTGATCAGGCCACACCTAGGCAAGAAGATTCACACAATCTATGACGCAGGTTGCCATATTTGCCTGATTGGCCATAGCTGCTAGTGTCCCAGGAGTTCCACCTCTGCAAGCGATACAGAGGCGGCCCGGACATGCTCAGGTAAAGAGGACAAAAACAATGCAGCCTGATTTCTGGAATGACAAGCGCCCGGCCGGCGTGCCCCTGGATGTTGACCTTGGGGCCTACAAGTCGGTGATCGAGGTGTTCGAACGTTCCTGTAAGAAATTTGCCGACCGTCCGGCGTTCAGCAACATGGGGGTGACGCTCACCTATGCCGAGCTCGAGCGCTACAGCGCGGCTTTTGCCGGCTACCTGCAAGCCCATACCGACCTGGCGCCAGGTGATCGAATCGCAGTGCAGATGCCCAACATCCTGCAATACCCGATCGCCGTGTTCGGTGCCTTGCGCGCCGGGCTGGTCGTGGTCAACACCAACCCGTTGTACACCGCGCGGGAAATGCGTCATCAGTTCAAGGACTCCGGTGCACGGGCGCTGGTGTACCTGAATATGTTCGGGCAGAAAGTCCAGGAGGTGTTGCCCGATACGGACCTGCAGTACCTGATCGAAGCGAAGATGGGCGACCTGATGCCCACTGCCAAGGGCTGGCTGGTCAACACGATGGTGAGCAAGGTCAAGAAAATGGTCCCGGCCTATTCGCTGCCCCAGGCCATTTCCTTCAAGAGCGCCTTGCGCCTGGGACGCGGCCAGGGCATCAAGCCGCTGAACGTCAGCCTCGATGACATTGCGGTGTTGCAGTACACCGGCGGCACCACCGGGTTGGCGAAGGGCGCAATGCTGACCCACGGCAACCTGGTGGCCAACATGCAACAGGCCCGGGCCTGCCTGGGGCAGCTCGGCGATGACGGCCATCCACTGTTGCGCGAAGGCCAGGAGGTCATGATCGCACCGCTGCCGCTGTACCATATCTATGCATTCACGGCGAACTGCATGTGCATGATGGTGACCGGCAACCACAACGTGCTGATCACCAATCCGCGGGACATCGGTGGTTTCATCAAGGAACTGAAGAACTGGCGTTTCTCGCTGCTGCTGGGGCTCAACACGTTGTTCGTGGCACTGATGGACCATCCGGATTTCAAGACCCTGGATTTTTCCAACCTCAAGGTCACCAACTCAGGTGGCACGGCGCTGATCAAGGCCACCGCCGAGCGTTGGGAGCAGATCACCGGTTGCGGCATCACCGAAGGTTATGGCCTGACCGAAACCTCGCCAGTGGCCAGTGCCAATCCTTATGGTGGCAAGTCCCGGTTGGGCACGGTGGGGATGCCGGTGCCGGGCACGCTGATGAAAGTGATCAACGACGATGGCGTCGAGCAGCCCCTGGGCGAGCGCGGCGAGCTGTGCATCAAGGGCCCGCAGATCATGAAAGGCTACTGGAACAAGCCTGAGGCTACCGCCGAAGTGCTGGACCACGAGGGCTGGTTCAAATCCGGCGATATCGCGGTGATCGACCCGGACGGTTTCGTGCGGATCGTCGACCGCAAGAAAGACATGATCATCGTCTCGGGTTTCAATGTGTACCCCAACGAGATCGAAGACGTGGTGATGGCCCATCCCAAGGTGGCCAACTGCGCAGTGATCGGCGTGCCGGACGAACGTTCGGGGGAGGCGGTGAAGCTGTTCGTGGTGGCGCGGGAAACCGGCGTCAGCCTTGAAGAACTCAAGGCCTATTGCAAGGAGAACTTCACCGGCTACAAGATTCCCAAGCACATCGTGCTGCGGGAGTCGTTGCCCATGACCCCGGTGGGCAAGATTCTGCGGCGGGAGTTGCGGGATATCGCCTGAGGCCCGCCGGGGTATCTGTCCTGACGAAAACCTGTGGGAGCACAGCTTGCTCGCGATAGCGGTGGAACAGCCTCATTTGTATTGGCTGACATACCTCCATCGCGAGCAAGCTGTGCTCCCACAGTTGTTTGATTCAGAGAGATTTAATAGGGCGTAGGTTTTTTACTCTAAAAGTGACCATAAAGTATTCGTGAGTCATGTTTGTGACTGTGGTGGCTGCTTTTGGCTCTAGGCGGCCCTCGGCAAAGCTGCTACTCTCGGCGCGCTTTTGTGACTTCTCGGCCTTGATTCAAGCCAGATTCACCAATAAACACACACCAATAATAATCGCATCAAATGCGGTGAGAATTCGCGTTGCTGAGGAGTGGGCTTCCATGATTGAAGACTTTTGGAAGGATAAGTACCCAGCTGGGATTGCTGCCGACATCAATCCAGACGAGTATCCGAATATTCAGGCGGTGTTGAAGCAGTCCTGCCAACGCTTTGCCAACAAGCCGGCATTCAGCAACCTCGGCAAGACGATCACCTACGGTGAGCTTTACGAGTTGTCCGGGGCGTTTGCCGCGTACCTGCAACAGCATACCGATTTACAGCCGGGCGATCGAATCGCCGTGCAACTGCCCAACGTTCTCCAGTACCCGGTGGCCGTGTTCGGTGCGATCCGCGCAGGGCTGATCGTGGTCAACACCAACCCGCTGTACACCGCGCGGGAAATGGAACACCAGTTCAACGACTCCGGGGCCAAGGCGCTGGTGTGCCTGGCGAACATGGCGCACCTGGCCGAGACCGTGGTACCCAAGACGGGCGTCAAGCACGTCATCGTCACCGAAGTTGCCGACCTGCTGCCGCCGCTCAAGCGCCTGTTGATCAACAGCGTGATCAAGTACGTCAAGAAGATGGTCCCGGCCTATCACTTGCCCAAGGCCGTCAAGTTCAACGACGTGCTGAGCAAAGGCCACGGCCAGCCCGTGAGCGAAGCCAACCCCACCAGCGACGATGTCGCCGTGCTGCAATACACCGGCGGCACCACCGGCGTGGCCAAGGGCGCGATGCTCACCCACCGCAACCTGGTGGCGAACATGTTGCAGTGCAAGGCGCTGATGGGCTCCAACCTCAATGAAGGTTGCGAGATTCTGATCACGCCGCTGCCGCTGTACCACATCTATGCCTTCACCTTTCATTGCATGGCGATGATGCTGATCGGCAACCACAACATCCTGATCAGCAACCCGCGCGACCTGCCGGCGATGGTCAAGGAGCTGTCGAAGTGGAAGTTCAGCGGTTTCGTCGGCCTCAATACCCTGTTCGTGGCCCTGTGCAACAACGAAGCCTTCCGCAAGCTGGATTTCTCAGCCCTGAAAGTCACCCTGTCTGGCGGCATGGCCCTGCAACTGGCAGCGGCTGAGCGTTGGAAGGCGGTGACCGGTTGCCCGATCTGCGAAGGCTACGGCATGACCGAGACCAGCCCGGTGGCGACCGTCAACCCGATCCAGAAGATCCAGGTCGGTACCATCGGCATTCCGGTGCCGTCGACGCTGTGCAAGGTGATCAATGACGCGGGCGTCGAGCAGCCATTGGGCGAAATCGGCGAATTGTGTGTGAAAGGTCCGCAGGTCATGAAGGGCTACTGGCAGCGCCAGGACGCCACCGACGAGATCCTCGACAGCGAAGGCTGGCTCAAGACCGGTGACATTGCACTGATCCAGCCGGACGGCTACATGCGCATCGTCGATCGCAAGAAAGACATGATCCTGATTTCCGGTTTCAACGTGTACCCCAACGAACTGGAAGACGTGCTGGCAACCCTGCCGGGCGTGCTGCAATGCGCGGCCATTGGCATTCCGGACGAGAAGTCTGGCGAGGCGATCAAGATCTTCATCGTTGCACGGCCGGGTGTCACGTTGACCAAGGAACAGGTGATGGAACACATGCGTGCCAACGTCACCGGCTACAAAGTGCCCAGGGCCGTGGAGTTCCGTGATGCCTTGCCGACGACCAACGTGGGCAAGATCCTGCGGCGCGAGTTGCGGGATGAAGAGCTCAGGAAGCTGGGTTTGAAGAAGTAAGACCGTTGCCAATGAAGAGCCCCGCTGATGCGGTGATGCTGTTCACTTAAAGAAACGGCGCTTCTTTCAGAAATGGGAAGCGCCGTTTTTTTTGGCTTCGTTTCGGGTGACGGGGTGTATATCCGTTTCTTCGGTAACGTCGACTTATGGTTCCGCCCTTACGGCGGCTCACTTTTGAGAAGCGCAAAAGTAAGCAAAACGCTTTTGCCCCACCACTCGGTGCCTCGCCTAGGCTCGGCATGCCTGAACGAAGGCATTGCTCCGTGGGCCCGCCGCGAAGGGCCATCCATGGCCCAGCGCGGCTACCTCGGCATCCATGCCGAGGTGCCCACTGCGCAACACCTTCGTTCAGCCATCGTGGTTAACGGGGCGCCCGAGATCAACGTCCACCGCGAGGCGGCCTTATAGCCGACCTGGTTCTTGGTGGGACCGCGTTTCTCCTGTGGGAGCGGGCTTGCTCGCGAAGGCGGTGTGTCAGTTTGCGGTGATGTTGGATGTGCCGACGTCATCGCGAGCAAGCTCGCTCCCACAGGTTTTGCGGTGTGTATGGGTTTTCTGTCTGCTGAAGATCCTATGTGGGAGCGAGCTTGCTCGCGATAGCGGTGGCTCAGCCACATAGATGCCGGCATAAGCCCCGCTCTTGCTCTTGCTCTTGCTCTTGCTCTTGCTCTTGCTCTTGCCTTGCCTTGCTTTGGATCTTGATCTGGACGCCCCGTTAAACCACGCTGGCCGAACGCAGGCATTGTGGAGTGGGCATCCCGGCATGGATGCCGGGATAGCCGCGCTGGGCCATGGATGGCCCTTCGCGGCGGGCCCACGGAGCAATGCCGGAGTGAGGGCATGCCGAGCCTAGGCGAGGCACCGAGTGGTGGGGCAAAGCGCTTTTGGTTACTTTTGGCGCTCTTCCAAAAGTGACCCGCCGTAAGGGCGGAACCATAAGCCGCCGTTACGCAAAAAACGGATATACACACCAAAGCTAGGAAATCGCATTACAACCTGAACTGCGCAAAATCCAGATTGGTGCCACCGGGCCGCATGTCCTGAAGATAGGAGTCCTTGTCAGCACTCAGTTCCAGACTCAAGGCTGCCTTGCGTTTCCCCTGGTTGCGCACTTCCAGGCCTTCCATCTTTTCGCGCAGGAACACGGTCGGCACTTTCAGGTGCAGCAGCTCATCGGTGGCCGGCGTGTGCAGCAGCAGGTGAATCCATTCGTATTGACCGATGGCCAGGCGCCCCACCGGGATATCGAACCAGAAGATGTTGCGGTTACGGTTCAATTCGCTGAAGTGGCAGTTGTTGACGCCCAGTACGGCGCCGCCCAGATCCTGGTTTCTGCGGGCGATGGCCTGCTTTTTATCGAGTTTCATAACGTTCCTACGGGGTTGGAGCTTCAGGCCGCAGCCTGAATACGTGGGGCATTCTCGGTGGTTGCCGGGCAAACATAAAGCCCCGCTTGTAGGAACAATGAAACTTGGCTCGGCAATCGCCGGTCAATTCAGCGTCGGGCATGAAAGACGAAATTGATCCGAAGTCGCCAAACAGGCTACTTTGTTGTGATAACGGCCCTTGAGTCGCCAAGCGACCCCCTTTTTTGCGGCGAAAGGAGACGCACATGATGTTCCCGGCCTTGAAAGGCTTACCCTTGCATCGTGTGATGATGCGCACCGTGACCGAGTTTCTCGACGACGAGATGTCGACCTACGCCTCGGCATTGGCGTACCAAATGCTGTTTTCGCTGTTTCCTTTCATCCTCTTTTTGATCGCCTTGATCGGCTTCCTGCACCTGCCGGACTTCTTCTCCTGGCTGCGCCTGCAATCGGAACTGGTGCTGCCGCCCCAGGCCCTGGAGCAGGTCAACCCGGTGATCGACCAGCTCCAGCAATCCAAGGGCGGGTTGTTGTCGGTGGGTATCGTCATTGCCTTGTGGACCGCCTCGGCGGGCGTGCGGTTGATGATGAGCGCGATGAACGCCGCCTATGATGTGGTGGAAGGCCGCCCGGCCTGGAAGCGTTTTCCGCTGTCGATCTTCTACACGGTCGGCATCGCCGGCATGCTGCTGGCCGCTGCGGCGCTGATGGTGCTCGGGCCACAGGTGATGGGCTGGATCGCGGCCCAGGTCGGCTTGGAGGAGTTCATTGTCACGCTCTGGACGATCGTGCGCTGGCCAGTGATCGTGATCTTGCTGATGGTCGCCGTGGCCTTGATCTATTACGTGATGCCCGACGTCAAACAAGAGTTTCGCTTCATCACCCCGGGGTCGGTGCTGGCGGTGGTGGTGTGGATCATCGCCTCCCTGGGCTTCGCGTTTTACGTCAAGACCTTTGCCAACTACAACGCCATGTATGGCAGCATCGGTGCGATCATCGTGTTGTTGCTGTATTTCTATATCTCTGCGGCGGTGCTGTTGCTCGGTGCAGAGATGAATGCGGTCATCGAGCACATGTCCACTGAAGGCAAGAACCCGGGCGAAAAGAGCGCGGGCGAGCACGAAAAGCAGCATGTGTCGGGCCTGGGCCGCGACCATTCCATCCCTCATCCCCACCCTGACGAAGCCCGACCATGATCCGTGAAATCCTGAAAATGGGCGACGAACGCCTGCTGCGCATCGCCCCGCCGGTGCCTGCCGACATGTTCGACAGCCCGGAATTGTGGCAATTGATCGACGACATGTTCCAGACCATGGAAAGTGTCGGCGGCGTCGGCCTGGCGGCGCCACAGATCGGCGTGGACCTGCAACTGGTGATCTTCGGATTCGAGCACAGCGAGCGTTACCCCGACGCCGAGGCGGTGCCCCAGACCATCCTGATCAACCCGCTGATCACCCCGCTGGGCCCGCAGATGGAAGAGGGCTTCGAAGGTTGCCTGTCAGTGCCGGGCCTGCGCGGGGCGGTGGATCGCTACCAGGACATCCGCTACGAAGGCTTCGATCCCAAGGGCGAGCCGATCGTGCGTTACGCGTCGGGCTTTCATGCGCGGGTGGTGCAGCATGAATGCGATCACTTGATCGGGCGCTTGTACCCGTCGCGCATCAGTGACTTCAGCAAGTTCGGGTTTACCGAAGTGATGTTCCCCGATTTGGACCCGACGGCCGACGATTGATATTCGACTCTCAAACCCTGTGGGAGCGGGCTTGCTCGCGAAGACGGCGGCACATCCAACATCAATGCAGGCTGACCCACCGCTTTCGCGAGCAAGCCCGCTCCCACAATGGATTGTCTTGAGTTTCAGAAGCGTATTTTTGGCTCAAACCCCATCGCAATCATCGGCTTGCTACGCGCATACCGGCTCAGGCGTTCGGCCATCGCATAGGGCAGTTCGGGGTCGAAGCTGAAACCACGCCGCTCATAAAAACCACGCAAGTCCGGGTGGCAGAACAGCCACACCGGCTCATTCACGCCGTTCACCGCTTCGGCGATCAACCGTGCGGCGATGCCTTGTACGCGGTACGCCGGGTCGACGAACACCCCTGTCAACCAATGCCCGCCCGACACCGGCCGCAGGCACAGGGCGGCGACGATCTCATCGCGCCGCGCCACCCAAAGCTGCGCGTCACGCACGGCTTTCATCGAGGATTGGTGGGCGCGATAAAACTTGTTCATCAGCGGCCAAAGCGATTCTTCGAGCGCTGCGTAATGGATTTCGGACATGGCAGGGTCGTGGGCGATAAGGGGAGGGCGATTATAAAAGAACGCAGGTGCGGCGATAGGTGTATACCTGACTTCACATCCCGTATGAGTGGAGTACGTATCATGGCCAAAGGCATGGATTCAAAAAAAGCGGCAAAGAAAAAACCGGCGAAGACTGCCGATGAAAAGCGCGCCGACAAAAAAACCAAGAAGGTGAACCTGTTCGGTCATTGAGCCGATACTGCCTCGGTTGGCCTCAGGTTTGAGCTGGGGCGCTAACCCCAGCTCAAACGTTGCGCGATGTGCCGAGGCTTAAAGCGAGGCGAGAAACATGTCCGTGGCCGAGGCTTTGTCGTCGGTGCGGCTCTGCTGGGCCTTTTCCACTTGGGCGATCGCCGACTTGTCCTGCATGCGCTGGGCAATCTCCTGGCTGACCGCCATCTGCTTCTCGGGCGGCATCGCTTCGAACTCTTCCTCAGTAATGCCCATCTCTTCGAGAATGCTGTCGCGCAGGCGCTCTTCGGGCGTCTTGCTCATGTAGTCCTTGAATTCTGCCGTCGCAGAACCACCCAGTGTCGTGGTTTCTTCGGACGCTGGTGAAGCCACGGCCTGCAAGTACACACGGGTCTTGGCGAACGCCTCGTCCACCTTGTCGCTGATGGCGGTGGCGGCGTTGACCTGTTGCGTGGCTTGTTGGGTGAAGGAATCCTGGACCTGGGTACTGCCCTGGCTGGCCTGGGCCTGGACGTTATCGCGCAGGGCCTGCAACGCGGCGCTTTGCAGGCCGCTGGCGGCTTCGGCGGTGGGATCCTCGCCCGGGCGTTTGAGCGGCAAGACCATCGCTTGCTGTTTTGCACTGACCAACATGATGAACACCTGTGGGTAATGGCTGAGCGATGGGCAGGAGCAATTCCCATGCCGTCGCCGCAAGGCCTCTATTCCAAGGCTTGTGGGCAGGAACGCGGCGAGCGGGGCGGCCAACCCTTGCCGGCGGACGGCATGGATCGACCGCACTGGTGTGTGGCGGGCCGACTCAGGTGCTTTCGCGGACCTTGAGCTCAAAGCCCATGTCCACCACCGGCTGCGCGATGCGGTTGCCGGCCATCAAGGTCAGCATTTGCTCGGCGGCGCGACGGCCGATGGCTTCCCTTGGCGTGCTGATGCTGCTCAGGCGCGGCACCATGTGGGCCGAGGCGGGCAGGTCGTTGAAGCCCAGCACCGAAACCCGCTCGGGAATCTTGATGCCGCAGCGAAGGGCCTCGAACAAGGCACCGTGGGCCAGGTCGTCGTTGCCGAAGAAGATCGCATCGACGTCCGGGTGGCTGTCCAGCAACTGCAGGAACAATTCGCCGCCCAGGCCTACCGATGATGGGCGTGGGGTCAGCAGTTCCAGGTCCGGGTCATACAGGCCGGCTTTCTGCAGGGCGCGGCGAAAACCTTCGCCACGCAGCAGGGTGCGTTGGTCCAGTTGCGCGCCGATGTAGGCTAGGCGCTTGCGGCCCTTGGAAATCAAGTGCTCAGCCGCCGTTTCGCCGGCCTTGAGCTGGGAAAAGCCGACGCAGTTGAGCCCGGCGCCGGGGTCCAGCTCCATCATGTACACGCAGGGAATGTTGCTGGCCTCGATCATGCGCCGGGCGCTTTCGGTGCGGTCGAAACCGGTCAGCAGCAAACCGCGCGGCTGATAGGCCATGTAGTTGCGCAGCAGGTCTTCTTCTTCGTCCCGGGAGTAGTGGTAGTTGCCGATCACCACTTCGAAGCCCTTGGGTCGCAGCACCCGATGAATGGCTTCCAGGGTGTCGATGAACAACAGGTTGGACAACGACGGCACCAGCACCACCACCGAATGGCTCTGGGCCGAAGCCAGGGCGCGGGCGGCGGGGTTGACGACGTAGTTGAGTTCCACGGCGGCCTGGCGGACTTTTTCCACCAGTTCCGAGGCAACGGTGCTGACGCCGCGCAGGGCACGGGAGGCGGTGATGGGGCTGACACCGGCCAGGCGTGCGACTTCATTGAGCGTGGGGCGACCAGTGGTGCGAGTATTCTTATCGTTTTTAGGGACGGTCATCAGGGCGGCTTGCCAAACAAAAATCAAGGTACTAAGGTAGCGCTGTCTCGACGCCGCTGCAAATGCGTGAATGGGGTTTGCCTGATCCCCCGTCCGTTGGTGTCGTGAACGAACATGCTGCAACCACAAAAATGACAAGAAGGCGTCGGCAACTTCTGCTTTTGCTGCGGTGTCATCACTGGCAAAGGTAGCGCTGTCTGCGCGCTGAGGTGTTACATGAACAATCCCATCACCGCCCTGGTCATCATGGGCGTTGCCGGTTGCGGCAAGACATGCGTCAGCCAGGCCCTGTGCCAATTGAGCGGCGCCACCGCCATCGAAGGCGACACCTTCCACCCCGCGGCCAACATCCAGAAGATGAGCGCCGGTATTCCTTTGAACGACGACGACCGTGCCGGCTGGCTCGACAGCCTGTGCGACGAGTTGCGCCGTGTCGACGCCACGGGCGAGCGCCCGGTGCTGACCTGCTCGGCCCTCAAGCACAGTTATCGCGAGCGTCTGCGCAGTGCCTTGCCCGGCCTGGGCTTCGTATTCCTTGAATTGACCCCCGAAGTGGCCGCCGACCGCGTTTCCCATCGTCCCGGTCATTTCATGCCGTCGACCTTGATCGACAGCCAGTTTGCCACCCTTCAATCCCCTGTTGGCGAGCCCCTGACCCTGACTCTGGACGCGTCCAGCCACAGCGTTGAGGAGTTGGCGCATCAGGCTTACGTCTGGTGGCTGGACCATGGTTTGAAGCTTGCCGGCTGAGTTTCAAAAAATTTGCGTCAGAAAGATAGCGCTGTCCCGACGACTCATAAATAACTGCTTCAATAACAACAACAAATCAGGAGACACCTCCCATGTTCGGCATGTCCCACGAGACGTTCCTGCTGCTTGATGCAGTGGTCACGGTGATCGGACTCATCATCCTCATCACCAAGTTCAAATTCCACCCGTTCATTGCCCTGACCATCGCCGCCGCGTTCCTCGGCCTGACGTCGGGCATGCCGACCGGCACCATCATCAAGGCGTTCCAGGACGGCTTCGGTGGCGTGCTGGGCTTTGTCGGCATCATCCTGGCGCTGGGCACGATGCTCGGCAAAATGATGGCCGAGTCGGGCGGGGCCGATCAGATCGCCCAGACCCTGATCCGCGCCTTCGGCAAGGACAAGGTGCAGTGGGCCATGATGTTCGCCGCGTTCCTGGTGGGCATCCCGCTGTTCTTCGAAATCGGCTTCGTGTTGCTGATCCCGCTGGTGTTCATCGTTGCGCGCCGTACCGGCGTGTCGATCATCAAGATCGGTATCCCGCTGCTGGCCGGCCTTTCCGCCGTCCACGGCCTGGTGCCGCCGCACCCGGGGCCGCTGCTGGCGATCGGCATATTTGGCGCTGACATCGGCAAGACCATTCTCTACGGCCTGATCGTGGCGCTGCCAACGGCCATCATTGCCGGACCGATCTTCGGTACGTTCATTGCCAAGCACATCCCCGGCCATCCGAACCAGGAGCTGGTGGATCAACTGGCCCGCGAGACGAACTCCGCCGAGCTGCCAAGCTTCAGCATCACCCTGATCACCGTACTGTCGCCGGTGTTCCTGATGCTGCTCAAGACCTTTGCTGACGTAGCGCTGCCGGACGGCAACCTCTTCCGCGTCTGGATGGACATGATCGGTCACCCGATCTCGGCCTTGCTGCTGGCGTTGCTGCTGTCGCTGTACACCTTCGGCTACAAGCAGGGCATTGGCTCCAGCCAGATGCTCAAATGGCTGGACGCAAGCCTGGCCCCGACTGCCGCGATCATTCTGATCATCGGTGCCGGTGGCGGCTTCAAGCAGATGCTGGTGACCAGCGGCGTGGGCGATGTGATCGGCCACATGGCGGTCAGCGCACAGATCTCGCCGATCCTGTTGGCGTGGCTGGTGGCGGCAGTGATTCGGATTGCGACGGGTTCGGCGACGGTGGCAACCATTACCGGTGCCGGGATCGTGGTGCCGGTGGTGGGGATGATGCCGGGTGTGAACCGTGAGCTGCTGGTGTTGGCGACCGGTGCCGGTTCGTTGATCCTGTCCCACGTCAACGACGCGGGCTTCTGGCTGGTCAAGCAGTACTTCAACATGACCGTGGCCGAAACCTTCAAGACCTGGACCGCGATGGAAACCATCCTGTCCGTGGTGGGGTTGATCTTTATCCTGCTGTTGTCGCTGGTGATCTGAACCTGTGGGAGCGAGCAAGCTCGCTCCCACATTGGTTTCTGGTGATCAGTGGAGCCAGGGTGGGAGCAAACTCCCACCGTTGGTCTTGCGTCAGGCGCCAGGTTTGTTTATCAACCCATCGGCCCGAAACATCCCACGGATCCCGCGCACAGCCTGGCGAATCCGGTCCTGGTTTTCGATCAGCGCGAAGCGCACGTGATCATCCCCATATTCCCCAAACCCCACCCCCGGCGAGACGCAGACCTTGGCTTCGGCCAACAGCTTCTTGGCAAACTCCAGTGAGCCCAGGTGGGCATAGGCCTCGGGAATCTTGGCCCAGACGTACATCGACGCCTTGGGGTTTTCCACCATCCAGCCCAGTTCATGCAGGCCCTTGACCAATACGTTGCGGCGCTGGCGGTACTGCTCGGCGATGTCGCGCACGCATTGCTGGTCGCCTTCAAGGGCGGCGATGGCGGCCACTTGCAGCGGGGTGAAGGTGCCGTAGTCGTGGTAGCTCTTGATCCGCGCCAGGGCGTTGACCAGTTCCGGGTTGCCCACCATGAAACCGATGCGCCAGCCGGCCATGTTGTAGCTCTTGGACAGGGTGAAGAACTCCACCGCGATGTCTTTCGCGCCAGGCACCTGCATGATCGATGGGGCTTTCCAGCCGTCGTAGACGATGTCGGCGTAGGCCAGGTCGTGGATCACCAGCACGTCGTACTGCTTGGCCAGGGCGATGACCCGTTCGAAGAAATCCAGCTCCACGCACTGGGCGGTGGGGTTGGAGGGAAAGCCCAGGATCATCATCTTCGGCTTGGGAATCGAGCCGCGGATGGCCCGCTCCAGTTCAGCGAAGAAATCCACGCCCGGCACCAGCGGTACCGAACGCACCTGGGCGCCGGCGATCACCGCGCCGTAGATGTGGATCGGATAGCTGGGGTTGGGCACCAGCACCGTGTCGCCCTGGTCCAGGGTTGCCAGCATCAGGTGGGCCAGGCCTTCCTTGGAACCGATGGTGACAATGGCTTCGGTTTCCGGGTCAATGTCCACCTCGTAGCGGTCCTTGTACCAGCGCGAAATGGCGCGGCGCAGGCGCGGGATGCCTTTGGAGGTGGAATAGCCGTGGGTGTCTTCCCGCTGGGCGACGGTGACCAGCTTTTCCACGATGTGCGGGGGCGTGGCGCCGTCGGGGTTACCCATGCTCAAGTCGATGATGTCTTCGCCGCGCCGACGCGCAGCCATCTTCAGCTCGGCAGTGATATTGAATACGTAAGGGGGGAGTCGATCGATGCGCGCAAAGCGGCGCGGCGAACCTTGTTCGGCCATTGTTGCCTCGAGATACGTGAGCGCCCGGAACCGTCCGAGCGACGTTGGCCACTGCGGTGGCCTGCGGCGAAAGATAATCGGGCGGATGTCGGATTGTCCAGTAGCCGCGCGCAACTATTTTCGACGACACTGTCGACCTTGCCACGCAGCCATCAACGCCGGCTGCGGGCAGTTGAATTCGCTGTAGCCCAATCGAACGGAATGAATGATGGAATTTTCCAGCGGTTTCCTGCTGAGTCTCTCCCTGTGCCTGGACATTGGCGTGGCCAATATCGCGATGATCACCCTGGCGATGCAGCGCGGTTACTTCCAGGGTTTCGCCCTGGGCCTGGGCACCTGCGTAGGCGATCTGGTCTATGCCGTCCTGGCCCTGGCCGGCATGACCGTGCTGCTGCAATACGAGGCGGTGCGTTGGGTGCTGTGGCTCGGTGGCTCGGTGCTGTTGCTGTATTTCGCAGCGAAGATGATCCACTCGGCGATCTATCACAGCGCCGTGCTCGCCGAGGCCGGCGAGGTGCAGGGCAACTCCTCGCGCCATGAGTTCTTTCGCGGGATTTTCCTGGCCATGTCATCGCCCAGTGCCATCCTCTGGTTTGCAGCGGTGGGCGGCACACTGATCGCACGTTCGGGTGGTGGCACCTTGCTCAGCTCGGCGCTGTTCCTCAGTGGTTTTCTCTGCGCCGGGTTGTTGTGGTGCGCGGCTCTGTGCCTGGCGGCAACCCAGGGCGGTAAATTGTTGGGGGATAAACTGCTGCGTTACTCCTATTGGGCATCCGCCGCGATCTTCTGCTATTTCGCGGTGTACGTGATCGTTTCTGGCTACAACGAGTTTGTAGGAAAAGCCGTCACCAGCGCCTTCCCCGGAATCTGACCAGCGAAACGGCCCTGGCAATCACCGTTTGGCTTCTATACTGCCAAGCCCGACTTCACGTTTGCTGGAGTGTTGCCGAATGGAAAAGCACAAACGCGATTACACAGCCGAACCACGCTTTGAACAGGGACGTTTTCAGCTTATCGCCGGCTTTGGTGCTCGGTTTACTCAGGACACTGCCCAGGACATCCCTTTGCTCTGGGAAAAGTTCCTGCCCTGGCTCGGCAAGGTGCCAGGGCAGAAAGATGAAGTGACCTACGGCGTGTGTTGCAACCCGGACGGGAAGGGTGGGTTCGAATACATCGCTGGCGTGGAAATCAGCCGGCTCGACGATCTGCCGGAGCAATACCGCTGGATCGAAATCCAGCCTGGGTATTACGCCGTCTTCGAACACAAGGGGCCGTTGAAACAACTACCGGACACGTTCCAATACATCTGGAACGAGTGGCTGCCACATTCCGGTCATACAGCCGCCGAGCTGCCGGAGTTCGAGCGCTACAGCGAGGATTTCAACCCCAGGACCGGCGAAGGCACCCTGGAGATCTGGATCCCGCTCAAAAGTCCAGGCGCCGTGTAGGAGCTGCCGAAGGCTGCGATCTTTTGATCTTGGCTCTAAGACTTGATTGGCTGTGGAAAGATCGCAGCCTCGCTTCGCTCGACAGCTCCTACGGGGGCAGGTGTCAGAACGCCAACCCCATTCGCCGCTCGTAACCAATGCGGCCCTTGTAGGCTTCGCCACTGTCGACCCAACCCAGCCGGGCGTACAGGCCAATGGCCGAGTCGTTATCGGCGTCAACCGACAGTTCCAACCCGCGGATTTCCGGCCAGGCGGCTCGCGCCACGGCGGGTAGCGCCTGCAGGCAGGCCTTGCCATAACCTTTGCCCTGGGCCCGGTGATCGACTTGCAGGGCATGCAGGGTGGCGCTGTGTTCATTGGCCCAGGCGGGCAGCACCGGAGGGCGCTTGAGCAGCAGGAAGGCCACCGGCACCTCTTTAGCCAATAGCGCAAACCCTTTGACCCCGGGGCCGGGCTTGGACAGCAGCGTGTGCAGGGCACCGTGGATATCGCCAGCGAACTTGATCTGTTCGGGGTGGATTTCGATCGCGGTGACCTGTTCGCGTTGCAGCGGGGTCAGGTCTTCGTAGGGTACGAGCTGAGCGGTCACAAGAACGTCCGTTGTTTGTCGGCAGAATAGGACCTGGATTCTAGCGAATTTTTTTCTTTGAATTATTTTTGTTGGGTTGTCGATTCACTGTTTCTCCAAACGACAAAGGGTGTCTTCAACAAAAAACTGCGGAGAATCACCATGAATACCCAAGCCACTGAAACTGAAATCCAGGCCCTGATCGACACCTATCGCCAAGCGGTCATGGCCAAGGACGTTGAAAAGGTCATGGCACTCTATGACGAAGACATCGTCTCGTTCGATGCCATCCAGGCCTTGCAATTCAAGGGCAAGGTCGCTTACCGGGCCCATTGGCAAGCCTGCATGGAAATGTGCCCCGGTCCGCACAAGTTCGACTTCCATCAGGTCAAGATTACCCCGGCCGACAACATCGCTTTTGCCCACTGGCTGGCCTATTGCGGCGGCACCAACGAAAAAGGCGAGGAACAGGCTTGCTGGATGCGCGTGACGGCCTGCTACCAGCGTGTAGCCGGGCAATGGCGGATCGTCCACGAACATTGGTCCGCACCGTTCGACCCAATGGCCGGTACGGCGCTGTTCGACCTGCAGCCCTGATCGTCGGTTTTTTCGCCGAGCACCATTCTGCCGTCCATAGTTGATCAGTCCGATCACGGAGCCTCCCATGAAGTACCTATGCCTGGTGTATAGCAACGAACACACGCTGCACAACTCGCCCGACAGCCCGGAGGACGCCGAGTGCATGGCCTATGCCGAATCGATCCAGGGCAGTGGGCGCATGCTGGCCGCCGAGGCCCTGGAGTCGGTACAGACCGCCACCACGGTACGCATGCGCGGCGGCAAGCTGTCGATCACCGACGGCCCGTTCGCCGAAACCAAGGAGCAACTGGCGGGCTTCTACCTGATCGATGCCAAGGACCTCAACGAAGCCCTCCAGGTCGCCGGCAATATCCCGGCGGCCCGGGTCGGCTGCGTCGAAGTACGACCGGTACGCCAACTGAACCCCTGAACAACAAATACAAACAGGACTTCACTCATGAACCGTGCAACTGCCCCTTACGCGTTATCCATCAGCCGGGTGATCGATCCCCCGCGCCAGAAGGTTTTCCGCGCCTGGACCGAGCCGTCCTTGCCGGTCCAAGGGTGGGGCCCCCAAGGCATGTCCGACTGATGTCGGCCGAAACGGTCAAGGCGCGGGTCGAGCAGGTATATCGGCAAGACTCGCGGCGGATCCTGGCGACACTGATTCGTCTGTTGGGGGACTTCAACCTTGCCGAAGAAGCCATGCACGAGGCCTTTTTCATTGCGGTCGAGCGCTGGCAGCGCGACGGTGTGCCGGACAACCCGCGGGCCTGGCTGGTGTCTGCCGGGCGTTTCAAAGCCATCGACAGTTTGCGCCGGCGTGCGCGTTTCGCCGCGTCCCGGCCGATGTTGATCGCCCAGCTCGAAGCGCTGGAGCAGGGCCAGTGGAGTGACGAAGACGTGGAAGACGATCGCCTGCGGCTGAT
Organism: Pseudomonas sp. CFII68; assembly: GCF_000416195.1. Classification (NCBI taxonomy): domain Bacteria; kingdom Pseudomonadati; phylum Pseudomonadota; class Gammaproteobacteria; order Pseudomonadales; family Pseudomonadaceae; genus Pseudomonas; species Pseudomonas sp. CFII68. Next base: position 29,330 of record NZ_ATLN01000112.1, on the reverse strand, counting down.
TTTCACCTGTTGCCACCCGGCCCTGGCGGCGGACGCCCAGGTGCCCCTGACGCTGCGGGAAGTCTGCGACCTGACCACCGAGCAAATCGCCCGGGCTTTCCTCGCCGCCCCGGCGGCCATTGCCCAGCGTATCGTGCGGGCCAAGGCGAAAATCCGCGATGCCAGGATCCCCTACCAAGTGCCGTCTCGCGCGGAACTGCCGGAACGGCTGGACAGCGTGCTGCGGGTGATCTACCTGGTGTTCAACGAGGGTTATTCGGCCACGATGGGCGCCGAGCTGACCCGCGAAGACCTGACGCGCGAAGCCATCCGCCTCGGGCGCCTGCTGATGGAGTTGCTGCCCGAGGCTGAGGTCATGGGGTTGCTGGCGTTGATGCTGCTGCACGAATCCCGGCGCCCGGCGCGAACGTCATCGACCGGTGAACTGATCCTGCTGGATGAACAGGCGCGATCCTTGTGGGATGCCGAGCTGATCGCCGAGGGCTGCACGTTGGTGGAAGCCGCGCTGAAAACCCGGCGGTTCGGGCCGTACTGCCTGCAAGCGGCGATTGCGGCGGTGCATGCCGAAGCACCGACGGCGCAGGAGACCGACTGGCCGCAGATCGTCGGGCTTTATGATGTGCTGTTGCGGGCCGTGCCGTCACCGGTGATCGAACTCAACCGCGCCGCCGCCCTGGCCAAGCGCGACGGACCGGAAGTCGGCTTGCGCCTGGTCGAGGCGATCCTGGGGCGTGGGGAATTACTCGATTATCACCTGGCCTACTCGGCACAGGCGGAGTTCTGTCGTCAACTGGGGCGATTGGACGAGGCGAGGGCGGCGTATCGACGCGCGCTTGAGTTGACGCAGCAATTGCCGGAACGGCGGTTTATCGAAGGGCGGTTGGCGGGGTTGCAGTGATGACCACAAGCGACGAAATTCCTGTGGGAGCGGGCTTGCTCGCGAAAGCGTCGACACAGTCAACATTGCCGTTGCTTGACCCACCGCTATCGCGAGCAAGCTCGCTCCCACAGGTTTTGTGGTTTGGCTGGCTGCGTTAATCCGCTTCAGCCAGCCGGCGTTGATCAGAACTCGTGATCAGCGCTGTCCGGGTTCAGGTCGCTGATGCCCAGTTTGCCCGCAGCCTGTTCGATCGAACCGGTCTGCTTGACCAGTGCGGCGATGGCGTCGCGCACGATCTGGTTACCCGCGGTGTTGCCGGCGGCGATCAGTTGGTCGTAGTGCTCACCCTTGTTGGCGTGATCGACCATGACCTGGATCTTGGCCTCGGTGTCGGCCAGGTCGGCCTTGAGCGCGGTGTCCGCGGCCGGATCGGCCTTGGCGACCAGGGACGACAGGCTCGCACCGGTCATCTTGGTGCCGTCTACACGGGTGTATTCGCCCAGGTACACGTTACGAACGCCCTTGGCATCGTAGAAGTGCGAGTTATGAGTGTTGTCGCTGAAGCAATCCTGCTCGTCTTCTGGCGAGTTGGCTTCCAGGGACACCTTCATGCGCTCGCCCGCCAGTTCACCCAGGGACAGGCTGCCCATGCCGAACAGCATCTTGCGCAGGCCGCTTTCGCCTGGCTCGGCTTCCAGGGTGGCGCGGTAGTTGTCGGTCACGTTCGGCTTCCAGTTGCCGACCATCTCTTCCAGGTCGTTGACCAGCAATTGGGTCACGGACTTGAGGTAGGCACGACGACGGTCGTTGTGGCCGCCGGTGGCGCCGGCACCTTGCAGATAGTCGGACGCCGGGCGGTTGCCGGCACCCGGGCCGGTGCCGTTGAGGTCCTGGCCCCACAGCAGGAATTCGATGGCGTGGTAGCCGGTGGCGACGTTGGCCTCGGAACCGCCCAGCTCGTTCAGGCCGGCAAGTTTTTCCGCCGTGATGTCTTTGACGTCGACCTTGTCTTCGCCGACCTGGACTTCGGTGTTGGCGATGATGTTGGCGGTGGCGCCCGGGTTACCCAAGGCGTGCTCGTAGGATTTGTCGACGTAGTCGATCAGGCCTTCGTCCAGCGGCCAGGCGTTCACTTGGCCTTCCCAGTCGTCGATGATGGTGTTGCCGAAGCGGAACACTTCGCTTTGCAGGTAAGGCACGCGTGCGGCGACCCAGGCAGCCTTGGCGGCTTTCAGGGTCTCGGCGTTCGGCTTGGCCAGGAACGCGTCGACGGCGGTTTGCAGGGTTTTTGCCGTGGATTCGGCATCGCTGTAGACGGCATAAACGATGTCGGCGTAGTGCGCGACAACGGCCTTGGCGGCAGCTTCGTCGACTTTGCCGGCAGCAGCAGGGGCGACCGGTGCCGCGGTGCTGGCGGCCGGCGTTGGCGCTTGCGGCGCGGCGGCCTTGTCTTTGCCTTCGCCGCAACCGGCGAGGGAAATAGCGATGGCCAGCAGACTGGCGGTAGCCAGGGGCATACGAATCATGGCGAACATCCTGCTTCGGTGATGGATGGGACAGGCGCGAGGGTGCGCAAAAACTGCGACATAATGCGAAAGATTTGCATTATGTGTAAAGGGTTGCAGGTGTAAATATTTCTTATTTAATGATGGGAGTTGCCGCCTTCGGTAGCGTCTGTAGGAGCTGCCGAGCGAAGCGAGGCTGCGATCTTTCCCCAAACACTTGAGTCTCAAGCTAAAGATCAAAAGATCGCAGGCTTCGCCAGCTCCTACAAAGGCTTGGCGCTCGGGGGGAGTTAGATGATGGAAACCTTGCTGCGCTCGGCCTGCTTCAGGTAAAGGCCCAATTCCCGTGCCGGCAGCGGTTTGCTGTAGTAATACCCCTGACCTTCGTGGCAGCCCTCGGCGATGATGTAGGCTTCCTGCTCGACCGTCTCGACGCCCTCGGCAATGACCTGCATGCCCAGGCTTTTGCCCAACTGGATGATGGCCCGGACGATGGTTGCGTCGTCCTCGTCGTCGAGCAGGTCCTGGACGAAGCTCTTGTCGATCTTGATCTTGTCCAGCGGCAGGCTCTTGAGGTAGCTCAAGGACGAATAGCCGGTCCCGAAGTCATCGATGGCAATCAGCGCCCCGGAGCGGCGCAGGCTCAACAAATGCTGGGCTGCGGTGGTGATGTCTTCCATCAGGCCGGTCTCGGTGACTTCCAGCTCCAGGCTGCGCGGCGGCAGCCGGTACATTTGCAGGAGATTGTTCACCACCCGCGGCAGTTCGGCGTGGTGCAGTTGCACCGTGGAGAGGTTGACTGCCATGCGCAGGTCGAGGAAGCCCTGGTCGTGCCATTCGCGCAGTTGCTTGCAAGCCTGGTCCAGCACCCACTCACCGATGGCGATGATGGTGCCGTTCTGCTCGGCCAGGGGAATGAACAGGTCCGGCGGCACCAGGCCGTGCTCGGGGTGGTGCCAGCGGATCAGGGCTTCAGTGCCCACTACTCGTAGGTCGCGGTAGCTGATCTGCGGTTGGTACACCAGGGTGAACTGCTCACGGGCCAGGGCCTCGCGCAAGTCTTTCTCCAGTTCGCGCCGGCGACGCATCTCGCTGTCGACGCTGGCAATGTAGAACTGGTAGCGATTGCGCGAGCGGCTCTTGGCCAGGGTCATGGTCTGCTCGGCTTTCTGCAACAGCTTTTCGGTACTGTCGCCATCCTCGGGGAAAAGGGTGATGCCGATGGTGGCCCGCAGGCGGATTTGCTGATCGTCGATGGCGAACGGCGCTTCCAGGTCATCAAGAATACTCTGGGCCAGTTCGGCGGCCTCGTAAGGCTGTTCGATGTCGGCCTGGACCAGGGCGAACTGATCGCCCCCCAGCCGCGCCAGTGCGCCGAGCCGGCCGCTGTGGGCCCGCAGCCGGTCGGCCAGGGCCAGCAGCAGCTGGTCGCCGGTCTGATAGCTGAACTGTTCGTTGATGCCCTTGAAATCATCCAGCCCCACACACAGCACCGCCACCCGGCGTTGCAGGCGCCCGGCGTCCACCAGGATCTTGTCCAGTTGCTGTTGCAGCTGCTGGCGGTTGGGCAGGCCGGTGAGGAAGTCGTACTGGGCCATGCGCAGCAGGCTGTTTTCCGCTTCGTGGCGCAGGTGCGTGTTGCGCTCGATGGATTCGAGCAGTTGATTGGCCGTATTGATCCACAGGCCCAGCTCGTTTTGTTCGTGGCCGCGCAACTGCGGGATCTTGTGTGCGCTGGGGCGGTCAGGGTTGATTTCGGTCAGGTGCTGGATGATCCGCGACAACGGCCTGGTCAGCAGCCAGTGATAGACCAGGTACAGCACCAGGCCCATGGCCAGGGCCCGCAGCATCCCGGAGATGAAGATGATCACCGAGCTGACGATGAAGCCCTCGCCGTAGGTGGCGGTGTCGAGGGTAATGCTCAGGTCACCGTAATATTCGCTGTAGGGCCCGCGTCCCACCAGTTGCGTGGTGAACGTGCGTTCCTTGCCCAGGATCAGGTCGGTCAGCCAGCGGCTTTCGGAGTGCTGCAAGGGCCGGGTTTTTTCGGCGAGCATGGTTTCGCGGGGATGGCCGATGGAAGCCATGCGTACGGCTTCGTCCTGGAACAGGCCCTCGATCACTTGCATGCCCATCTCCCGGTCCAGGCTGTAGACGGCCTGGGTCGAAGGATCGCGGAACATGTCGAGGATCCGTTGGGCGTCACTGGCGACGGCCTGGTTGGTTTTGTAGGCATCGAACACGATCTGGGCGCAGCTCAAGACCATGCCAACGATCAATGCCGAGAGGAGCACGACCCGGAGCAACTTCACAGACAAGCTGTTCTTGAGTTCCAGCTTCAAAGAGTGGTTCCTTGTTCCGTGCGGGTAGCGTCAAGTTGCCATGAGTATTGGCAATCCTGTGATGTCAGTCAAAGGGACAATCAAACACAAGGGTTTTCGCTTGAAACCTGACCGATGTACGTTTTTTCCAGAGTGATTGCTCTACGACCATTGTGTCGGTTGGAAGGCGCCGCAACTTGAGGCCTCCAGGGATTTTTTCTTGGGTTCCGGACGCGAGGTATTTTGTTTGCACTCAATTTTGCCGCGCAAAAAAAACCCGGCACGGCGCCGGGTTTCCTTTGTCTGGCATCGAGCTTAGGCAGTGAAGGCTTTGCCTTCGAACTGCTCGGCGACGAATTTCCAGTTGACCAGGTTCCAGAACGCTTCGACGTATTTCGGACGAACGTTGCGGTAGTCGATGTAGTAGGCGTGTTCCCAGACGTCGCAGGTCAGCAGCGGGGTGTCGCCGCTGGTCAGCGGGTTGCCGGCGCCGATGGTGCTGGCCAGGGCCAGGGAACCGTCAGCCTTTTTCACCAGCCAGCCCCAGCCGGAACCGAAGGTGCCGATGGACGTCTTGCTGAATTCTTCCTTGAACTTGTCGAACGAACCGAAGGCCGCATTGATGGCTTCAGCCAGCGCGCCGGTTGGTTGACCGCCGGCGTTTGGCGCCAGGCAGTTCCAGTAGAAGGTGTGGTTCCAGATCTGAGCGGCGTTGTTGAAGATACCGCCCGAGGAAGTCTTGACGATTTCTTCCAGGGTCTTGCCTTCGAACTCGGTGCCAGGCACCAGGTTGTTCAGGTTCACGACATAGGTGTTGTGGTGCTTGTCGTGGTGGTATTCCAGAGTCTCTTTGGAGATGTGCGGCTGCAGTGCATCGTGTGCATAGGGCAGAGGCGGCAATTCGAAAGCCATGGTGATTCTCCTAATCAGGTCAGTTGCGGTGAGCGCAAGGCCGATCACGGGCGGCCAGACTAGCGCCGGGGAGTTTGTACTCTTTGCGGCGCAGGAGTCGGATCATAGCACTGGGGGTGCGGCATAACCACGCAACAACTGTGTGGAATAGAGGTTCCAGAGCGGTTTGGAATAATCAGCCGTTGACGATCAATTGCACCGCCACGGTCAACATCATCACTGCCACCAACAGGTCCAGGATCCGCCAGGTGCTTGGACGGGCCAACCAGGGGGCCAGCCATGCCGCGCCGATGGCCAGGGTGAGGAACCACAGCAGCGAGGCACTGGCCGCGCCCACGACATAGGCACCGGGTACGCTCTGCTGGGCACCGAGGGAACCGATCAGCAGCACGGTGTCGAGGTAGACGTGGGGGTTGAGCAGTGTCACCGCCAGGGCGCTGAGCAGCACCGCCCGCAGCGAGCGCACGGCCTGGTGCTCACCTTGTTGCAGGCTTTGCTTCGAACAAGCCCGACGCAACGCCTGGCTGCCGTACCAGAGCAGGAAAACCGCGCCACCCCAGCGGGCAATTGCCAGCAACATCGGGCTCTGGGCCAGCAGCGTTGCCAGTCCGAACACGCCAGCGGCCACCAGCAGTGCATCGCAGGTGATACACAACGCGGCGACCGGCAAGTGATGCTCGCGGCGCAGGCTCTGGGCCAGCACAAACGCGTTCTGCGCGCCGATGGCCATGATCAGCCCGAGGGCCACCAGCAGTCCGTTCACATAACTTTGCCACATGATTTTTACTCCCCATCGATACCTGAATGCTGGCCATTCTCCGGTGGCAAGCTGTATAAGAAAAACCAATCCTGCTGATTGCTCATTAGGAAAACTGATGTTCGATTACAAATTGCTCTCTGCCCTGGCTGCCGTGGTCGAGCAGGCCGGTTTCGAGCGCGCGGCCCAGGTGTTGGGTTTGTCGCAATCGGCCATTTCCCAACGGATCAAACTGCTGGAAGCGCGCGTTGGCCAGCCGGTGCTGGTGCGTGCCACGCCGCCGGCACCCACGGAAATCGGCCGCCGGCTGCTCAATCACGTGCAGCAGGTGCGTCTGCTTGAGCGCGACCTGCAAAGCCTGGTGCCGGCCCTGGATGAAGAGGGCCTGCCGGAGCGTTTGCGTATCGCCCTGAATGCCGACAGCCTGGCGACCTGGTGGGCGGCGGCCGTGGGCGATTTCTGCGCCGAGCAGCATCTGTTGCTCGACTTGGTGGTGGAGGACCAGACCGTTGGCCTCAAGCGCATGCGCGCCGGTGAAGTGGCGGCATGTGTCTGCGCCAGCGAACGCCCGGTGGCTGGCGCCCGCAGCGTGTTGCTGGGGGCGATGCGTTACCGGGCGCTGGCCAGCCCGGGGTTCATCGCCCGGCATTTCCCCGACGGCGTGCGGGCCGATCAACTGGCCCGTACGCCGGCATTGGTGTTTGGCCCGGATGATTTCCTGCAGCACCGCTACCTCGCGTCCGTGGGCGTGGAGGGCGGTTTCGAGCACCATCTGTGCCCCTCGTCCGAAGGTTTCATTCGTCTTGCTGAAGTCGGGCTCGGCTGGGGGCTCGTGCCGGAGCTGCAGGCGCGCGAACAGCTGGAGCGCGGCGTGCTGGTGGAATTGCTGGCAGATAAACCGATCGATGTGCCGCTGTACTGGCATCATTGGCGCAATGGCGGGCAGTTGCTTGGCTTGTTGACCGAACAGTTGATCCGCGCCTCCCGGCAGTGGCTGGTGCCTTGGGAGGCGCCGTAGACGTCAAGCTGCAGGTAAAAGCGGCGCACAGATAAATTTGCAGGTTGTAGCGCGAGGCTCGTAACCGCATTTCTTAGGAGCATTCATGAAAATTCTGGTCACCGGCGCGAGCGGCTTCATCGGCGGGCGCTTTGCGCGTTTCGCCCTGGAGCAAGGCCTGGATGTACGGGTCAACGGTCGCCGGGCCGAGAGCGTGGAACACCTGGTGCGTCGCGGTGCACAGTTTGTCCAAGGGGATCTGAGCGACCCGCTGCTGGCCCGGGATTTGTGCCTGGATGTCGAGGCCGTGGTGCACTGTGCCGGCTCCGTGGGGCTTTGGGGTCGCTACCAGGATTTCCACCAGGGCAATGTCCAGGTCACGGAAAATGTTGTCGAGGCCTGCCTCAAGCAGAAGGTGCGCCGCCTGGTTCATCTGTCCTCGCCGTCCATCTACTTCGACGGTCGTGACCACCTTGGGTTGACCGAAGAACAAGTCCCCAAGCGTTTCAAGCACCCTTACGCGGCCACCAAGTACCTGGCCGAGCAGAAAGTCTTCGGCGCCCAGGAGTTCGGCCTCGAAGTGCTGGCCCTGCGCCCGCGTTTCGTGACCGGTGCCGGTGACATGAGCATTTTTCCGCGCTTGTTGAAAATGCAGCGCAAGGGGCGCCTGGCGATTGTCGGCAACGGGCTGAACAAAGTGGATTTCACCAGCGTGCAAAACCTCAACGAAGCGCTGCTCAGCAGCCTGCTGGCGACCGATTCAGCGTTGGGCAAGGCCTATAACATCAGCAATGGGGCACCGGTTCCGCTGTGGGATGTGGTCAATTATGTGATGCGCCAGATGGAAGTCCCGCAGGTCCGGCGTTATCGTTCCTACGGCTTGGCTTATAGTGTCGCGGCCCTGAATGAAGGTTTCTGCAAATTGTGGCCGGGCCGCCCCGAACCAACGCTGTCGCGCCTGGGCATGCAGGTCATGAACAAGAATTTCACCTTGGACATCAGCCGGGCCCGGCATTATCTCGATTACGACCCGCAGGTCAGCCTGTGGACCGCCCTTGATGAATTTTGTGCCTGGTGGAAGGTCCAAACTGCCCGCTGATCGGCCCGTCATGAACCGAGTGCCATGTTTGGGGTCAATCGGTGCGGCGGGCGAGGGGGTTATACTTGCCGTATCAAGCCATCACCGGTTTCCCAAAGGTTGAACCAATGCCCATGCGTAACGATGCCAACGACGACTTCGACGATGTACCGAGCCTGCGGATGCGGGCCGACATTCCCGATGACGATGACTTTCTGCCCAACCGCCAGCCCCCTGCGCAAGCCCGCTCTGCGCCCGCTGCCGCGGCGGCCAAGGTCAAGGGCCCCAGCACCGGGCCGCTGTGGGCATTGGTCGGTGCGTTGTTGTGTGCGTTCGGTTTCCTGGCCTGGTGGAGCTTCCAGCAGATTTCCCTGATGGAGCAGCAACTGGTGGCCACCCAGGAGAGCTTCGCGCGGATCAGTGAAGATGCGGCGGGACGCCTGCAGGAGTTTTCCGGCAAGGTCGTCGCTGGTCAGTCGAATGTGATGAGCGACAGTGAGGCCTTGAAACTGCAAATCAAGCAGTTGGAAAACAAGTTGCAGGATCAGGGCAAACAATTCGACAGCAAACTGCTGGAGCAGTACAAGCAACAGCAAGCGACCTTCGGCCCGTCCGCCGACCTGGACAAGGAACTGGCCCAGCTCATTGCCCAGGCCACTGAACAGCAGAACACCAACACCCAGTTGCAAGCGTCCAACAAGGAGCTCCAAGCCCAGGTCAAGACGCTGGTGGCTGAAGTGACCGCCCTGAAAAACCAGGGTGAGGGTGGTGCCCTGGATGCCCAGCTCAAGAGCATCGGTGCTGACATCACCGCCCTGAAAAGAGCCACCTCCAACTCGGCCATCGACCGCCTGGAGCAAGACGTGATCGTGCTCAAGAGCCAGCAGGATAACGGCAACACTGCCGAGTTCGACGCCTTCCGCGGCCAGGTCACTCGCAACATCAACACCTTGCAAGCGCAGATCCAGAACTTGCAGCAGCAACTGCGCGCTGGGGCTCAATAAGCCTGAGGTGGCCCTGATGTTCGGCCCGCGCCTATCCCTGTAGGAGCTGCCGAAGGCTGCGATCTTTTGATCTTTCGCTCAAGACTTAATTGTCTGGGAAAAGATCGCAGCCTCGTTGCACTCGTCAGCTCCTACTTCCCCACGCCGTCTACGCTCTTGAAACACCAACAAGAACGAGGGGCGCGCATATGGTTTTTTTTCACAAGATGGCCTGGCTGGGCGCAATGCTTGTGCTGGGGCTGGCACCGGTTCAGGCAGCGACACCGGATGACGGCCAGGCGGCCCGCTCGCTGCTGGAAAAGGCCTTGGCCTACTACCACGACAACGGCGACAAAGCCTTTGCTGCCTTCAGTCGCCAAGGGGAATTCGTCGACAAGGATCGCTACGTATTCGTGGTGGATACCCAGGGTGTGATGCTCGCCAGCGGCGGGCCTTCCTCGGCGCTGATCGGGCGAGACGTGTCCGAAGTGCTGGGCCCGGACCTGCGCAAAGCCTTCAAGGACGCCTTGAAGACTCCCGAGGCCAGTGGCATCCAGCAAGCCGAGTACCGTTGGCAGAACTGGGCGGACGGCAAGGTCGAGCGCAAGCATGTGTATTTCCAGCGCGTCGGCGAGCGGATCCTGGCCGTCGGCTACTACCTGCCCCGGGCTTCCGCCGAGCAGGCCAGGGCGCTGCTGGACAAGGCCTCAAGTGATCTGCTGAAAAACGAGAAAACCACGCTGACGGCGGTCAACTCCCTCAAGGGCGGGTATCTGCAGGATGACCTGTATGTCTTTGTCGTTGACCTCGATACCCGGCGGTATGTTGGCCACGGCACCAATCTGCGCTTGATCAATACCGATTTCGCCAAGGTCAAGGATCCGGATGGCAAGCCGGTGGGGGAGCCGATCCTGGCCATGATCGGCAAGCAGGATGTGGGGGAGTATGAGTATCGCTGGAAGAACCCGGTGACTGGCAAGGTTGAGGACAAGCATGCGTACTTGAAGAAGGTTGGGCATTTTCTGGTGGCGGTGGGGTATTACAGTCCTTGAGGGGTTAGGGCTGGGTTTTGGGTGTATATCCGTTTCTTTGGTAACGGCTACTTAGGGTTCCGCTCTTACAGCGGCTCACTTTTGAGAAGCGCAAAAGTAAGCAAAACGCTTTTGCCCCACCACTCGGTGCCTCGCCTAGGCTCGGCATGCCTGAACGAAGGCATTGCTCCGTGGGCCGCCGCGAAGGGCCATCCATGGCCCAGCGCGGCTATCCCGGCATCCATGCCGGGATGCCCACTGCGCAATACCTTCGTTCAGCCAGCGTGGTTAACGGGGCGCCCCAGATCAAAAACAAAACCGAGGCGGCCTAATAGCCGACCTGGTTCTCCCGGTCTTACAACCGTCAGATCTGTGGGAGCAAAGCTTGCTCGCGAAGGCGGCGATACAGTCGATGAAGATGCTGGATGTACCGGCCTCTTCGCGAGCAAGCCCGCTCCCACAGTGGTTCTGTGTTGAATATAAATTTTTTGTCCGCTGAAGACTGAATGTGGGAGCGAGCTTACTCGCGATGGCGGTGGTTCAGTCACATGGATGTTGAGCTGACTGGCCCCATCGCGAGCAAGCTTTGCTCCCACAGATCTGATGGGTGTACGACCGGGAGAGCCAGGTCGGCTATCAGGCCGCCTCGGGGAGGACGTTGATTTCGGCGCCCCGTTAACCACGCTGGCCGAACGCAGGCATTGTGGAGTGGGTATCCCGGCATGGATGCCGGGATAGCCGCGCTGGGCCATGGATGGCCCTTCGCGGCGGGCCCACGGAGCAATGCCGGAGTGAGGGCACACCGAGCCTAAGCGAGGTGCCGAGTGGTGGGGCAAAAGCGTTTTGCTTACTTTTGCGCTTCTCAAAAGTGAGCCGCTGTAAGAGCGGAACCGCCAGCCGCCGTTACCGCAGCAACGGATATACACCCGATAAAACCACCACAGCGGGGACCCATATCGGGACCCCCCGCCAAACTCAGCCCGCCACCAACACCCGAATCGCCTCCAAACGCAACGCCGCCTTCTCAAGCATCGCCAGTCCTTGCTCGCGCTGTTGGCGCAGGGCTACCAGTTCGCTGTCGCGCACGGTCGGGTTGACCGCTTGCAGGGCGGTCAGGCGTGCCAGTTCCTCGTCGGTATCGGCGGCCAGGCGACGCTGGGCCTCGGCCACGCGTTCGGCGTGACGCGGGGCGATCTTTTCTTCGCCGGCATTGATCCGGGGCGTTAGCTGGTCGCGCTGGGCCTGGATGAACTTGTTGGCGCTGGCACGGGGCACGCTTTCGAGCTGGTCGTTCAAGGTTTCGAACGAGACCCGGGCGGCCAGGTCGTTGCCGTTGGCGTCCAGCAGGCAGCGCAGGGCGGCCGGCGGCAGGTAGCGGCCCAGTTGCAGCGAGCGCGGAGCCACTACTTCACTGACGTAGAGCAATTCCAGCAACACGGTGCCGGGCTTGAGGGCTTTGTTCTTGATCAGTGCCACGGCGGTGTTGCCCATGGACCCGGACAGCACCAGGTCCATGCCGCCTTGCACCATCGGGTGCTCCCAGGTGATGAACTGCATGTCTTCGCGTGACAGTGCCTGGTTGCGGTCGTAGGTGATGGTCACGCCTTCGTCGTCGCCCAGCGGGAAGCTGGCGTCGAGCATTTTTTCGCTCGGCTTGAGGATCAGCGCGTTTTCCGAATGGTCCTCGCTGTCGATACCAAAGGCGTCGAACAAGGTTTCCATGTAGATCGGCAGGGCGAACTGGTCGTCCTGCTCGAGAATGGCTTCCACCAGCGCATCGCCTTCACCGGCGCCGCCGGAGTTGAGCTCCAGCAAACGGTCGCGACCGGTGTGCAGCTCGGCCTCCAGGCGCTCGCGTTCGGTGCGGGCTTCGTCGATCAGCGCTTGCCACTGGCCATCGTCGGCTTCTTCCAGCAATGGCAGCAGGCGCGGGCCGAACTGATGCTGCAAGGCGTTGCCGGTCGGGCAAGTGTTGAGGAAGGCATTCAGCGCTTCGTGGTACCACTGGAACAGCCGCGCTTGCGGGCTGGTTTCCAGGTACGGCGCGTGCAGTTCGATGGTGTGTTTCTGGCCGATCCGGTCCAGACGACCGATGCGTTGTTCCAGCAAGTCCGGGTGCGCCGGCAGATCGAACAGCACCAGGTGATGGGCGAATTGGAAGTTGCGGCCCTCACTGCCGATTTCCGAGCAGATCAGCACCTGGGCACCGAACTCTTCGTCGGCGAAATAGGCCGCCGCGCGGTCGCGTTCCAGGATATTCATGCCTTCGTGGAACACCGTGGCCGGGATGCCGGAACGCACGCGCAGGGCGTCTTCCAGGTCCATGGCAGTTTCGGCGTGGGCACAGATCACCAGTACTTTGGTGCGCTTGAGCATCTTCAGGGTGTCGATCAGCCACTCGACCCGCGGGTCGAAACGCCACCAGCGCTCTTCTTCACTGGCGTCCGGCTGGGCCTGGAAGCTGACTTCCGGGTACAGCTCGGGGTGATCGCCCAGGGGCAGCTCGAGGTATTCGTCCGGGCACGGCAGCGGGTAGGCATGCAGCTTGCGCTCGGGGAAGCCCTGCACAGCGGCGCGGGTGTTGCGAAACAGCACGCGGCCGGTGCCGTGGCGGTCCAGCAACTCACGTACCAGGCGGGCACTGGCTTCGACATCGCCATCATTGACGGCGGTCAGCAAGGCTTCGCCTTCGTTGCCCAGAAAGCCGTGGATGGTCTTGTGGGCCTCAGGCGAGAGACGGCCCTTGTCCAGCAGCTCCTGCACGGCTTCGGCCACCGGGCGATAGTTTTCGCTCTCGGCGCGGAAGGCCTTGAGGTCGTGGAAGCGATTTGGGTCCAGCAGGCGCAGGCGGGCGAAGTGGCTGTCCTGGCCCAGTTGTTCCGGGGTTGCGGTCAGCAGCAGCACGCCGGGGATCGTCTCGGCGAGTTGTTCGACCAGGGCGTATTGCGGGCTGGCCTGGTCTTCGTGCCATACCAGGTGATGGGCCTCGTCGACCACCATCAGGTCCCAGCCGGCGGCGAACAGCGCGTCCTGGGCCTTCTCGTCGTCCACCAGCCATTCCAGCGCCACCAGGGCCAGTTGCGTGTCTTCGAACGGGTTGCTGGCATCGCTTTCGATGAAGCGTTCTTCGTCGAACAACGCGACCTGCAGGTTGAAGCGTCGGCGCATTTCCACCAGCCACTGGTGCTGGAGGTTTTCCGGTACCAGGATCAGGACGCGGTTGGCGCGGCCGGACAGCAACTGACGGTGGATGATCAAGCCGGCTTCGATGGTCTTGCCCAGGCCCACTTCGTCCGCCAGCAACACCCGCGGCGCAATGCGGTCGGCCACTTCTCGGGCAATGTGCAATTGGTGGGCAATCGGCTGGGCACGGACGCCGCCCAGGCCCCAAAGCGAAGACTGCAACTGGCGGCTGGTGTGTTCCAGGGTGTGGTAGCGCAGGGAGAACCACGCCAGTGGGTCGATCTGGCCGGCGAACAGACGGTCGCTCGCCAGGCGGAACTGGATAAAGTTCGACAGCTGGGTTTCGGGCAGGGTGACGACTTCGTTCTGCCCGTTGAGGCCGTGGTAGACCAGCAGCCCATCGACGTCATCGACTTCGCGCACGGTCATTTTCCAGCCTTCGAAGTGAGTGATCACATCGCCCGGCGAAAACCGTACACGGGTGAGCGGCGCATTCCGTAGCGCGTACTGGCGAGTGTCGCCAGTGGCCGGATAGAGCACGGTCAACAAGCGGCCGTCCTGTGCCAGAACGGTGCCTAAACCCAGCTCGGCTTCGCTGTCACTGATCCAGCGTTGCCCCGGTTGATACTGCTGCGCCATGCTGCCTGACTCCCGCCTTGAAAAAGCCGGTTATCTTAACGGAAGGATCCTTCAGACCAAAGGATTTACGTATGCTGATTCATTACCGGTGGCACGGAACTTAAGCTTGCCCTGCGATCAAACAAGCTTGGCCCTGGGGATCGCTGCAATGCCAACTGGGTCACAAGTTTCGGACCGGCGGTTCAAGCTGCCACTTTCCCAGCCGACAACCTGAAGACAGGAGACCTTTATGTTGCCACCCATGCTCCCTTTGAGCGCCGTACCCGTCACCGCTCAACAGGATCCGGTTCGCCAGCGACCGGACATACCGCCCGTGGTCCCGGTGCAGCAAAGCTCCAACGAAAGCACCATCGACCTGAAAAACCGCGACCCGGAAGAGGCCGCGTTGCTGTTGCGCGAGGAGCAGCGTCGCCGGCAGGAGCGTGACAAGCGCCACCGCGAGGCCGATGAAGACCCTGAAGAACACCTGGCCGTACCGGGCAACGAACTCAACGCCGACAACACCGTGCCGGTGGTGCCGCTGATAGACGACGAGTCGCGCCAGGGCTTGTGGGTCGATATCCAGATCTGATTCAGGTGTTTGCCGACGTACGCAGGCTGGTCAACGCCGCCGACAGCCCGCATCATGGGGGCATCCGCAATTCACTGCATGATGCCCACACGCCATGAGCCAAGACGACAAGCTGATCGACCTCAGTGCCGAACGCGCCAAGCGCGTTCACGACCTCAACGAAAAACGCCTCAATGAAGTCCGTCAGGCTTTCGAGCAGGCCATGCCCTTGGGCAAGCCCAAGAAAAAGTCGAAAAACAAACCGAAAAAGCGCTGAACCCCCTCGATCCATTGATGCAGATCAGTTATTTCCCCACCTTTTCGCCCGCTTGCGGGCGTTATTGACCCCGGTCAATTTTCATCCAGGCCTGATTGGTTAACTTGAACCCATCGCAACAGGGGCAAGACCAGGAGGCCAGTCATGTTTTTCGATAATGTGGTGTTTGCCGGAGTGCTGACGGTTGGCCTCATGGTCGTATTTTTCGCAGGCTTTGGATTATTCATCTGGAAAGACGCACACAAGCGCAAAGAACCCTAGGTCTTTCCGGTTACAACGAGCACGCAAGGCATTTTGGGCGACTTCGGTCGCCCTTTTTTTTGGCAAATTTCCCCTGTTTGACACAAAACAACTGTGGGAGCGGGCTTGCTCGCGAAAGCGGTATGTCAGCCACTGAATAGCTGACTGAACCGACGCTTTCGCGAGCAAGCCCGCTCCCACAAGTTGTTCAGCGTTGGGCATAAAAAAAGGTGCGAACCGCAAGGATCGCACCTTCTTTTTTGAGCCGCTGGAATCAGCTGCCCAGGGCCTTGGACGCCAGCCAGAACAGCCCGGCCGACAGCGCCACCGTCGCCGGCAGGGTCAGCACCCAGGCCAGCAGGATGGTGCGCACGGTGCCGCCTTGCAGGCCGCTCTTGTTGGCGACCATGGTGCCGGCCACGCCCGAGGAGAGTACGTGGGTGGTGGAAACCGGCAGGCTGAAGATGTTCGCCATGCCGATCATGCACGCGGTGGTGATCTGCGCCGACATGCCCTGGGCGTAGGTCATGCCTTGCTTGCCGATCTTCTCGCCGATGGTCAGGACCACACGCTTCCAGCCGACCATGGTGCCCAGGCCCAGCGCCAGGGCGACTGCCAGGATCACCCAGAACGGGGCGTATTCGGTGGTGGCGGTCAGGTCCTTGCGCAGCTTGTTCAGGTCGTCTTTTTCACGGGCGGCCAGGCCTGGCAGCTTGCCGACCTTCTTCGCCGTATCGTCCAGGCAGAGCAGGTAGCGACGAACCTCGATGCGTCGTTCCGACGGCAGCGAATGGTAGTCCGCCACGCCTTTGAGCGTGTCCAGCAGGGCATTGATGGTCGGCTCTGTCTGCTGCGGGTTGCAGCGGAACTTCTCTGGCAGATCGCCTTTCACGCTTTTGCCCAGTGCCAGGTATTCACCCAGGGACTCGCTGTTGCGTTGGTAGAACTGGCTCAGGTGCAGGGTCGCGTCACGGGTCCGCTCGATCTGGTAGGTGGTGCTGCCCAAGTCGAGTACGAACTGCGCCGGCACGATACCGATCAGCACCAGCATGATCAGGCCGATACCTTTTTGACCATCGTTGGAACCGTGGACAAAGCTGACGGCCATGGCCGAGATCACCAGCACCAGGCGGTTCCAGAACGGCGGGTGCTTCTTGTCGTCGATCTGGCGGCGCTGTTCTGGCGTCTTGTGCATCTTCGACAGCGGACGCCACCATTTCAGGCTGATCAGCACCAGGGCGGCGATCAGGAAACCGGCCATGGGCGAGAACACCAGGGAGGCGCCGATATCGATCGCCTTCTGCCAGTTCACCCCGTCGGCCAACGGAATATCGTTGATCAGCGCGTTGGCCAGGCCCACGCCGAGGATCGAGCCGATCAACGTGTGGGAACTGGACGCCGGGATACCGAAGTACCAGGTGCCCAGGTTCCAGGTAATGGCCGCTGCGAGCAGCGAAAACACCATGGCCAGCCCGTGTCCGGTGTTCACATTGATCAGCAGTTCCACGGGCAGCAGGTGAACGATGGCGTACGCCACCCCCACGCCACCCAGCAGCACGCCGAGGAAATTGAACACACCGGAAAAGAACACCGCCAGATGAGGCGGCATGGCTTTGGTGTAGATAACAGTGGCAACCGCGTTAGCGGTGTCATGAAAGCCGTTGATGAACTCGAAGGCGAGGACAAAAGCCAGGGCGAGCAAGAGGCTCACAAGCACCCAAGCATCCAGTCCGCTGAATAAATCGATCATGAAGGTTTTCTGACCCGGTCGTAAGGGGGCGCGATTATGCCAGAAAACCTCGGTAATCGATGCATTGCCTGCTCATCGGTAACATTCTTCAACGAAATAATTTGTAGGAAAGCCGCCGGAGCGAGGTTTTCCGCGGGGTGCGTAACCCTTTGATTAGGTGGCGCAAAGCGCACCCGAACAGGATCGCCGCCCACTGACAGACGCCTCACGCGGTTGTATGAAATATCTGAAAAGGAGGTCGGCCATGACCCTTCCCTGCCGTCGGACGGGAGCGGATGGCGGCCCGCTCATGGCGGGCGTGCACTACGGTTTCCGGTCTGGGTGGTGGCCGGAGACCTCTTCACAAGAACATCAGGCCCAGAGCGTCATTGCTCTTCGGCTTTGAGTTCTTTTTCCATTTTCTGGAGTTCCTGGGTGAAGGCCTGGTCCTGAACGGTGGCGCGCTTGCGCCAGGGTTTGCGTTCCGGTTCAGGTTGCGCGGCGTAGGTGGTGACTTCCCCGCCGTAAACTTCCTTGTAACGTTGTTCCTGGCGCTCAAGTTCCGCGCGCAGTTCGTCTTTCGTCACAGTTTTACCTAATTAATTGAAATTGAATCTGGTGATACGCACTGCATGCAGAACATGCAGACGGCCACGGCACCAGAGCTGACAGCTGACGTAGCATCAGGGCTTCGTGTTGTTGCCAATACAGGGGAAGCGACCCTAGAGGTGCTTCGGGCGCCACGGTATTAACCAAAGGTGCCGGCGTACGGAAACGGTCGATTGGCCGTACCGTCGCTGAGTTGCATTATAGCGGTCCAGCTGAATAACACTATCGGGAAAAATTCAAAGGGCCTGTTGTTTGTGTGAATGGATGTTTGTATGTGAAAACTTGTGTCAATCAGGTTTCAGAAGATGCTTGCTAGTGCCGGTATCCTGATGCCCTTCAAGGCGACAAGTTCAATATCGGCCACCCCTTCCGTCAAATCGCTTGTCACTATCGCCCAACTTGTTATCGAGCGTTCGACGGCTGGCGAATCCATGATACCTGGCAGGATTGCGATTATCGGTTGCTGGTTCGATAATCGAACACTGTTGACGGTCCGACCCTTGTCTGTCCGTCGGGCCGCCGCTTGTAATAGCCGTCATTCCCGGGGAAGGACCAGACATGAACGACCAATTGCGCAATGCTTTCACTTCAGTCGCGCCACCGATCGTCGCCTCGCCGGCCAAACGGATCCAGGCCCTGACCGGCGATCCTGATTTCATGACCTCCCTGGCCCGCGGATTGGCTGTGGTCCAGGCCTTCCAGGAGCGCAAGCGGCACCTGACTATCGCCCAGATCAGCCATCGCACGGAAATCCCTCGAGCGGCCGTCAGACGTTGCCTGCATACCTTGATCAAGCTTGGTTACGCCACCACGGACGGACGCACCTATTCGCTGCTGCCCAAAGTGCTGACGCTGGGGCACGCCTATCTGTCCTCGACGCCTTTGGCTGTTTCTGCCCAGCCGTACCTGGACCGCATGAGCGAGCAATTGCACGAAGCCTGCAACATGGCCACGCTCGAAGGCGACGACATCCTCTATATCGCCCGGTCAGCCACCACCCAGCGCCTGATTTCGGTCGATCTGTCGGTCGGCGGGCGCCTGCCAGCCTACTGCACCTCAATGGGCAGGATTCTCCTGGCGGCCCTGGATGATGCTTCGCTGCGCGACTACCTCGACCACGCCGACCTGCAAGCCAAGACCAGCCGCACCTTGCACACCCCCGAGGCATTGCTCGAATGCCTGCAACAGGTACGGCAGCAAGGCTGGTGCATCGTCGACCAGGAACTGGAACAGGGCCTGCGTTCGATTGCCGTGCCGGTGTACGACGCTTCCGGCCAGGTGGTCGCGGCGCTGAATGTCAGTACCCATGCCGGGCGGGTCAGCCGCAATGAGCTGGAACAGCGTTTCCTGCCAGGCCTGCTGGGGGCCAGCCGCGACTTGAGCGCGCAGCTGTTCACTTAAGCTGTTCGATAAACGCACACAGTCGGCGGCGATGAATTGACGGTATTTGCCTGCCCTCATTAATGTCGCGCAGCGTCATCCGGCGGGTTTCGCCGGTCCCTGATCGTTCGCCTGCGTTTATCGCGTGGAATAAAAATAAAATGAACCAGCCCCAGACCTCCGTAGGCAACTGCCTCGATGTGCAGTCCTTCATCAATGCCCAACCCATTTCGCGCTACCAGTGGCGGGTGGTGATTCTTTGTTTCCTGATTGTTTTCCTCGACGGCCTCGATACAGCGGCCATGGGCTTCATCGCCCCGGCGCTGTCCCAGGACTGGGGCATCGATCGCGCCAGCCTAGGCCCGGTGATGAGCGCCGCGCTGATCGGCATGGTGTTTGGCGCATTGGGTTCAGGGCCGCTGGCTGATCGCTTCGGACGAAAAGTCGTACTGGTGGGCGCGGTCCTGCTGTTCGGCGCCTTCAGCCTGGCGTCGGCCTACAGCACCAACGTCGATCAATTGCTGGTACTGCGTTTCCTGACCGGTCTGGGATTGGGCGCCGGGATGCCGAACGCCACCACCTTGCTCTCGGAATACACCCCGGAACGCAAGAAATCCCTGTTGGTGACCAGCATGTTCTGCGGCTTCAACCTGGGCATGGCCGGCGGCGGGTTCATCTCCGCCAAGCTGATACCGGCGTTCGGTTGGCACAGCCTGCTGCTGATTGGCGGGATCCTGCCGTTGATCCTGGCGGTCGTGTTGCTGTTCTGGCTGCCGGAGTCGGCGCGTTATCTGGTGGTGCACAATCGCGGTACCGACAAGGTGCGCAAGACCCTGGCACCGATCGAACCGAACACGGTGGCCCAAGCGGCGAGTTTCAGTGTGCCGGAACAGAAAACCGTGAAAGCCCGCAATGTGCTGGCGGTGATCTTCTCCGGCACCTACAGCGCTGGCACCTTGCTGCTGTGGCTGACCTATTTCATGGGCCTGGTGATCGTCTACCTGTTGACCAGTTGGCTGCCGACCCTGATGCGCGACAGCGGCGCGAGCATGGAGCAGGCCGCGTTTATCGGTGCGCTGTTCCAATTCGGCGGCGTGTTGAGCGCCGTCGGGGTGGGTTGGGCGATGGACCGGTTCAATCCGCACAAGGTCATCGGCATTTTCTATCTGATGGCCGGGGTGTTTGCCTACGCGGTGGGGCAGAGTCTGGGCAACATCACCTTGCTCGCCACCCTGGTGCTGGTGGCCGGCATGTGCGTCAACGGCGCGCAATCGGCGATGCCTTCCCTGGCCGCGCGTTTCTACCCGACCCAAGGCCGCGCCACTGGTGTCTCGTGGATGCTGGGCATCGGTCGTTTCGGCGCGATCCTCGGCGCCTGGATGGGCGCGACCCTGCTGGGCCTGGGCTGGAACTTCGAACAGGTCCTGACCGCCCTGGTGATCCCGGCGGCCCTGGCGACCACGGCGGTGGTGATCAAGGGCATGGTCAGTCATGCGGATGCGACCTGAGCCATAAAGCTTAAGCCTGCGAAAGACCTGTGGGAGCGAGCCTGCTCGCGATTGCGGTGGATCAGTCAACACTTATGCAAGTTGATACACCGCTATCGCGAGCAGGCTCGCTCCCACAAGAGGATGGCTTTGTGCAAATAGATAGCCAAACAACAATCTGTTCGATAAACGAACACTCAGTCGATTATCGGATTGTTTGGCTTTTCCCCCCGGCTTAATCTTCAGTCACTCCGGCGCTTAACCTCGCGCCTTTTTCTTCATGTCGGTCTACTGGAAAACGGGAGCCTGCCCCATGGCTGAAATCCTTTCGCTGCACGACGCGGTGAAGCAATTCGTCAACGACGGCGATACCGTCGCGCTCGAAGGCTTCACTCACCTGATTCCTACGGCGGCGGGTCATGAAATCATTCGCCAGGGCAAGAAAGATCTGACCCTGGTGCGTATGACGCCTGACCTGATCTATGACCAGTTGATCGGCGCCGGTTGTGCTCGCAAGTTGATTTTCTCCTGGGGCGGCAACCCTGGCGTAGGGTCGTTGCACCGCTTGCGCGATGCCGTGGAGAAACAATGGCCACACCCGCTGGAGATCGAGGAACACAGCCACGCCGACCTGGCCAACGCCTACGTCGCCGGCGCCTCCGGCCTGCCGTTCGCGGTGCTGCGGGCCTACGCCGGTTCCGACCTGCCGAAGGTCAACCCGCTGATCAAGAGCGTGACCTGTCCCTTCACCGGTGAAGTATTGGCCGCCGTGCCTTCGGTGCGCCCGGACATCACGGTGATCCACGCCCAGAAAGCCGACCGCAAGGGCAACGTGCTGCTGTGGGGCATCCTCGGTGTGCAGAAAGAAGCCGCCCTGGCCGCCAAGCGTTGCATCGTCACCGTGGAAGAAATCGTCGATGACCTCAATGCACCGATGAACGCCTGCGTGCTGCCGACCTGGGCATTGAGCGCCGTCTGCCACGTGCCGGGTGGCGCTCATCCGTCCTACGCCCACGGCTACACCGAGCGTGACAACCGTTTCTACCAGGCGTGGGATCCGATCGCCCGGGACCGTGAGACCTTTACCGCCTGGATCAACGAATACATCCATGGCACTAAAGACTTCAGTGAATTCCAGGCCAGACTGGCAGCCGCTTCGCAGGTGAAACCATGACTTACTCCACCAACGAAATGATGACCGTCGCCGCGGCGCGTCGCTTGAAGAACAATGCCGTGTGCTTCGTTGGCATCGGCCTGCCGTCGAAAGCGGCCAACCTGGCGCGGCTGACCTCGTCGCCGGACGTCGTATTGATCTACGAATCCGGCCCGATCGGTGCCAAGCCCAGCGTACTGCCACTGTCCATCGGTGACGGTGAGCTGGCAGAAACCGCCGATACCGTCGTCCCGACCGGTGAGATTTTTCGCTATTGGCTGCAGGGCGGGCGTATCGACGTCGGTTTCCTCGGCGCCGCCCAGGTCGACCGTTTCGGCAACATCAACACCACGGTGGTGGGCGACTACCATCAGCCGAAAGTCCGCTTGCCGGGTGCCGGTGGCGCGCCGGAAATCGCCGGTTCGGCCAAGAGCGTGTTGATCATCCTCAAGCAGTCGGCTCGCTCGTTTGTCGACAAGCTGGATTTCATCACTTCGGTCGGCCATGGTGAAGGCGGCGATTCACGCAAACGCCTGGGCCTGCCAGGCGCCGGTCCCGTCGGTATCATCACCGACTTGTGCATCATGGAACCGGAAGCCGACACCCATGAGTTCGTGGTCACCGCGTTGCACCCCGGCGTGACCCGCGAGCAAGTCATTGCGGCCACCGGGTGGGCGATCCGTTTCGCCGACCAGGTGCAAACCACCGCCGAACCGACCGAAGTGGAGCTGCGCGCACTGCGCGACCTGGAAGCTCGTACCGCGGCGGCCCACGGCCAGGCACCGGGAGAAGCCTGATGCGCGACGTTTATATCTGTGATGCGATTCGAACCCCTATCGGTCGGTTTGGCGGCGGTTTGTCCGCCGTGCGTGCCGACGACCTGGCGGCCGTGCCGATCAAGGCGCTGATGGAGCGCAACCCATCGGTGGACTGGAGCGCGGTGGACGAAGTGTTTCTCGGCTGCGCCAACCAGGCCGGCGAAGACAACCGCAACGTGGCGCGCATGGCGCTGCTGTTGGCGGGCCTGCCGGAAAGCATTCCCGGCGTGACCCTCAACCGTCTTTGCGCCTCGGGCATGGACGCCATCGGCACGGCGTTCCGCGCCATCGCCAGTGGTGAAATGGAACTGGCCATCGCCGGTGGGGTGGAGTCGATGTCCCGTGCGCCGTTCGTAATGGGCAAGGCCGACGCGGCGTTTTCCCGCAACATGAAGCTGGAAGACACCACCATCGGCTGGCGTTTCATCAACCCATTGATGAAAGCCCAATATGGCGTGGACGCGATGCCGCAGACCGCCGATAACGTGGCTGATGACTACGCCGTATCCCGCGTCGACCAGGACGCTTTCGCCTTGCGCAGCCAACAGCGCACGGCGGCGGCCCAGGCGGCGGGTTTTTTTGCCGAAGAAATCGTTCCGGTGCGCATCACCCATAAAAAAGGCGAAACCGTGGTTGAGCAGGATGAGCATCCTCGCGCCGACACCACGCTGGAAACCTTGAGCAAACTCAAACCGGTCAACGGCCCCGACAAGACCGTCACTGCCGGCAACGCCTCGGGTGTCAACGACGGCGCGGCTGCACTGATCCTGGCGTCGGCCGAAGCGGTGAAGAAACACGGCCTGACGCCGCGCGGCAAAGTGCTGGGCATGGCCAGTGCCGGCGTGGCGCCCCGAGTGATGGGCGTCGGTCCGGTGCCGGCGGTGCGCAAGCTCATTGAGCGCCTGGGCCTGGCGGTCGCGGATTTCGATGTGATTGAACTCAATGAAGCGTTTGCCAGCCAGGGCCTGGCGGTGTTGCGCGACCTCGGTCTGGCGGACGATGCGCCCCAGGTCAACCCGAACGGCGGCGCCATCGCCCTCGGCCATCCCCTGGGCATGAGCGGGGCGCGCTTGGTACTGACGGCGCTGCACCATCTGGAAAAGACCGGCGGCAAGAAAGGCCTGGCGACCATGTGCGTCGGCGTCGGCCAAGGGCTGGCGCTGGCGATCGAACGCGTCTGACGCGTCGTTCTACTAATAAGAAACCGAGGAATGCTTCATGACTGACAAGCCTGGTTATCGTCGCCCCCAAGCGGGCACCCAGCCGGAGTATCTGCACCCGCCGTACCAGTCCACCAACCTGCGCTCGCCGTCCAAGCCGTTGGTGTTCCTGCCGCATTCGCTGTCGGAAATTACCGGCCCGACTGTCGGTGCCGACCGCGTGCAAGAGAAGGACCACGACCTGACCGCCCAGCATGCCGGCGAGCCGCTGGGGGAGCGGATCATCATCCACGGGCGCGTGCTGGATGAGAATGGCCGGCCGGTGCCGGGCATTCTGGTGGAGATCTGGCAGGCCAACGCCGCCGGTCGCTACAACCACGACCGCGACAACCATGACGCGCCGCTGGACCCGAATTTCACCGGCACCGGTCGTACCGTCACCGACGCCGACGGCTGGTATCAGTTCCAGACCATCAAGCCTGGCGCCTATCCGTGGGGCAACCACCACAACGCCTGGCGCCCGGCGCACATCCATTTCTCACTGTTCGGGCCGAGCATTCTGACGCGCCTGGTGACGCAGATGTATTTCCCTGGCGACCCGTTGCTGGCCTACGACCCGATCTACAACTGCGTGCCGGACACCCGTGCCAAGGAACGCCTGATCGCCCGTTTCGACCTGGAAAAAACCGTCCCTCACTACGCCCTCGGTTACCGCTGGGACATCGTCTTGCGCGGCCGCGATGCCACGCCGATGGAGAAATAAGATGACGCTCACCGCCACCACGTCCCACACCGTTGGCCCGTACTACCACATCGGCCTGACCTGGCTGAACCGCGAAGACCTGACCGTCACACAAACCCTTGGCCAGCGCGTGGCGATCACCGGGCAGGTGGTCGACGGCAATGGCCAGTTCGTCAACGACGCGATGCTGGAAGTCTGGCAGGCCAACGCCGCCGGCAAATACGCCCACCCGGAAGACGACCAGGACAAACCCCTGGACCCGCACTTCGAAGGCTTCGGCCGGGTGCCGGTGGATGCCGAAGGGCGCTTCCGCTTCACCACCATCAAGCCGGGCACTGTGCCAGGGTTGAACGGTACGACCCAGGCACCGCACCTGGTGGTGCTGGTGTTCGCTCGCGGGCTGGTCAAGCATTTGCTGACGCGCATCTACTTCGACGGCGAACAGGCCAACGAAACCGACCCGCTGCTGGCCTGCGTACCTGAGGAGCGTCGCGCCACGATCGTGAGCAAGCCCGATGCGTCGGGCGTGTATCAGTGGAACGTGATCCTGCAGGGCACGGATGCCGAGACGGTGTTCTTCGATTACTGAGTGAGCCAATCGTGGAGCCATCGCGGGCAAGCCTTGCTCCCACAGGGGTACACGACATGTGGTTGAGCAATGGCAACAACCCCTGTGGGAGCAAGGCTTGCCCGCGATAGCGTCAGTCCAGGCAATGCAATACTGTGGAACGGGATTGTTACTAAGTGTGTCTAGAACTTCGTCAGTCCCCAACGAGTGAGTAACCCATGGCCATCCCAATCAGCCATTACACCGGTGAAGAACGCAGCAAGCGCATCTTCGCCATCGTCGGCGCCTCATCCGGCAACCTGGTCGAATGGTTCGACTTTTACGTCTATGCGTTCTGTGCGATTTATTTCGCGCCGGCGTTCTTCCCTTCGGACAACCCTACGGTGCAACTGGTCAACACGGCCGGTGTGTTCGCCGCCGGGTTCCTGATGCGGCCCATCGGCGGCTGGATTTTTGGCCGGGTGGCGGACCGTCACGGGCGCAAGAACTCGATGATGATTTCGGTGCTGATGATGTGCTTTGGCTCGTTGCTCATCGCCTGCCTGCCCACCTACAAGGACATCGGCGTCTGGGCGCCGCTGTTGCTGTTGTTTGCGCGCTTGCTGCAGGGCCTGTCGGTAGGTGGCGAATACGGCACCACCGCCACCTACATGAGCGAAGTCGCCCTCAAGGGCCAACGTGGCTTTTTCGCCTCGTTCCAGTACGTGACGCTGATCGGCGGGCAACTGCTGGCGGTGTCGCTGGTGGTGATCCTGCAACAGTTTCTCAGCGAAGACGAACTGCGCGCCTATGGCTGGCGGATTCCATTCGTGGTGGGCGCGGTGGCGGCGTTGATCTCCCTGTTCCTACGACGTTCTTTGAAGGAAACCAGCAGCAAGGAAATGCGCGAGAACAAGGACGCTGGCAGCATTATGGCGTTGTTTCGCGATCACAAGGCTGCGTTCATCACCGTGCTGGGCTACACCGCCGGCGGCTCGCTGATTTTCTACACGTTCACCACCTACATGCAGAAATACCTGGTGAACACCGCCGGCCTGCACGCCAAGACCGCCAGCTACATCATGACCGGCGCGCTGTTCCTGTATATGTGCATGCAGCCGTTGTTCGGCATGTTGGCGGACAAGATCGGCCGGCGTAGTTCCATGCTCTGGTTCGGAGCCCTGGGAGCGTTGTGCACGGTGCCGATCCTGCTGACCCTCAAAAGCATCAGCAGCCCGTTCCTGGCGTTTGTCCTGATTACGTTGGCGCTGGCGATTGTCAGTTTCTACACCTCCATCAGTGGCCTGGTGAAAGCGGAAATGTTTCCACCTGAAGTGCGGGCACTGGGAGTAGGGTTGGCTTACGCGGTGGCCAATGCGATTTTTGGCGGTTCGGCGGAGTACGTTGCCTTGAGCCTGAAGGCCCAGGGCATGGAGAACGCCTTTTACTGGTATGTCACGGTGATGATGGTGGTGGCGTTCCTGTTCAGCCTGCGCCTGCCCAAGCAGCCGGCGTATTTGCACCACGACCTTTGACCCAACCGCGCCGGCCGTGAGGCCGGCGCACCCAAGGACTGTTTATGAGCGAACGACCGGGCAATCAGCTGTTCGATGCCTACTTCACCGCCCGCGACATGCGCGAGGTGTTCTGCGATGCGGGGCGGGTCCAGGCCATGCTGGATGTCGAGGCCGCGCTGGCCCGGGCCGAGGCGCGGGTAGGGTTGATCCCTCAGGATGCGGTGGCGCCGATCGAGAACGCCTGCCGTGCCCAGCTGTACGATTTTTCCGCGTTGAGCGATGCGATTGCCAGTGCCGGCAATTCGGCGATTCCGCTGGTCAAGGCGTTGGGCAAGCGCATCGCCACCGAGAGTGCCGAAGCTGAACGCTACGTACACCTGGGCGCCACCAGTCAGGATGTGATGGACAGCGGATTGGTACTGCAACTGCGCCAAGCGTTGGGCTTGATTGAGGGAGAGTTGGCGCAACTGGCCGTCACCCTGGCCCGACAAGCTGAACGCTACGCTGCCACGCCGTTGGCCGGGCGCACCTGGCTGCAACACGCCACGCCGGTGACTCTGGGCATGAAAATCGCCGGTTGGCTGGGGGCGATCACTCGCAGTCGCCAACGCTTGCGGGAACTCAAGCCGCGCTTGCTGGTGCTGCAATTCGGCGGTGCCTCCGGAACGCTCGCCGCGTTGGGCGAACAGGCGCTACCTGTCGCCGAAGCCCTGGCCGCCGAGTTGCAACTGAACCTGCCGGAACAACCGTGGCACACCCAGCGCGATCGCCTGGTGGAGTTCGGCGCGGTGCTGGGTTTGATCGCTGGCAGCCTGGGCAAGCTGGGCCGCGACGTCAGCCTGTTGATGCAGACCGAGGCCGGCGAAGCGTTCGAGCCGTCGGCGCCGGGCAAGGGCGGTTCGTCCACCATGCCGCACAAGCGCAACCCGGTGGGCGCGGCGGTGCTGATCGGCGCGGCGACGCGAGTGCCTGGCTTATTGTCGACGCTGTTCAGCGCCATGCCCCAGGAGCACGAGCGCAGCCTGGGCCTGTGGCATGCCGAATGGGAAACCCTGCCGGAGATCTGCTGCCTGGTGTCCGGTGCCTTGCACCAGGCGCGGCTGCTGGCCGAAGGGCTGGAAGTGGACGCGGCGCGCATGGCCCGCAACCTGGAACTGACCCAGGGGTTGGTGCTGGCCGAAGCGGTGAGCATCGTCCTGGCCCAGCGTGTCGGGCGCGACACGGCGCACCATCTGCTGGAGCAATGTTGCAAGCGCGCCGTGGCCGAGCAACGGCATTTGCGTGATGTGCTGGGGGATGAACCTCAGGTCACTGCGCAGCTATCCGCGACCGAGCTTGATCATCTGCTCGACCCGGCGCACTACCTCGGACAAGCCCAGACCTGGGTCGCCCGGGCCGTGGCCGAACACCTAGCCTTGAACGCCTGAAAGGAGATTGTTGTGGGATTCGTCAAACTCGCCGAGGGCGATCTGAACTATCGTTTTGATGGGCCGCAAGACGCCCCTGTGTTGGTGCTCTCCAATTCCCTGGGCACCGACCTGCACATGTGGGACGACCAGGTCGCGGCTATCAGCGAACACTTTCGTGTGCTGCGCTTCGACACGCGCGGCCATGGCCAGTCGCTGGTCACCGAAGGACCGTACAGCATCGAACAACTGGGCCGCGATGTGCTGGCGATGCTTGATCAGTTGAACCTCGACAAGGTGCATTTCTGTGGCTTGTCCATGGGGGGCTTGATCGGCCAGTGGCTGGGGATCAACGCCGGCGAGCGCCTGCACAAACTGGTGGTGTGCAACACCGCGGCCAAGATCGGCGATCCGTCGGTGTGGAACCCGCGTATCGAAACCGTGCTGCGTGACGGTAAGGCGGCGATGGTGGCGTTGCGCGATGCCTCGATTGCCCGTTGGTTTACTCCTGACTTTGCCGAGGCCCAGCCTGCGACGGCAAAAAAAATCACCGACATGCTCGCCGCCACTTCGCCTCAGGGCTATGCCGCCAACTGTGCGGCGGTGCGTGATGCCGATTTCCGCGAGCAGTTGTCGTCGATTCGCGTACCGCTGCTGGTGATCGCCGGCACTGAAGATGCGGTGACGCCGCCGTCGGGTGGGCACTTTATCCAGGAGCGGGTCCGTGGGGCCGAGTACGCCGAGTTCTACGCCGCGCACCTGTCCAACGTCCAGGCCGGCGCCGCGTTCAGCGCGCGGGTGCTGGATTTCCTGCTCGATTCTGGCCGTGCCTGAGGAGTTTTTTGTGGACGAGAAACAACGTTACGACGAAGGCATGCAAGTGCGCCGCGCGGTGCTGGGCGATGCCCACGTCGATCGCAGCCTCAATGCCCTGACCGAGTTCAACAGCGAATTCCAGGAGATGATCACCCGTCACGCCTGGGGCGACATCTGGACCCGCCCGGGCCTGCCGCGCCATACCCGCAGCCTGATCACCATTGCCATGCTGATTGGCATGAACCGCAACGAAGAACTCAAGCTGCACCTGCGCGCCGCCGCCAACAACGGCGTGAGCCGCAGCGAGATCAAGGAAGTGATCATGCAGAGCGCCATCTACTGCGGCATCCCGGCAGCCAACGCCACCTTCCACCTGGCCGAGTCGGTGTGGGATGAATTGGGCGTCGAATCGCGGGCTTGAGAACCACCGCCAATCCCTGTGGGAGTCAATACTGTGGGAGCAAAGCTTGCTCGCGATGCAATGCCTCACTCACCAGAAATGCCACTGACCCACCGCGATCGCGAGCAAGCTTTGCTCCCACACTGGATTTTCAGTGAGCACAAATTTTGTGCTCGGCACTGATCCCCCTGTGGGAGCGAGCCTGCTCGCGAT